>NZ_JAATTW010000041.1:0-27827 GCF_013414205.1 Pseudoalteromonas sp. MIP2626 | reverse complement strand
TTGTTTATAATAAGTCGTAATAGCGACATTATGGTGTTGGCAGAATTCAATATTAGTACCACTAAACGTACTGCGTTTCAGCAAAAGCTGCTGCCACTGTGCGCTTGTTCTGTAAGTTTTCATCACCTGCTCCGAATTTATCATTGAGCAGGTATTTTTAGATAATCAGAACATCGATGCTAGGTGTGGTTCGCTAGACGCTTACTGCAGAAAAGTGAAATGTGGGTGAATAATGTACACAAGTCTCCCGCGTAGGTTGGGCGAGCGTAGCGACACCCGACACTCAAATCATAAAAAATCATAAAAACATCACCACTAGCCAATGAATGTGGGGTATTTACACTGTGACTTTCTACCGCTGTGGGCACTACGACATTCTACTGCGTTGTCGCTACGAAGTAGCGCACCGACATTCAAATCATAAAAACATCATCACTAGTCAATGAGTGTGGTGTATTTGCACTGTGACTCTCCACTGCTGTGGGCATTAAGACACTACCAGGCCTAATTAAAGACTCCGATTCTAATTATCGCTTTGTTATTGAGCTCGTTATTTAATATTAAATTACTCATTAACTTTATGCGATTAGTATAAAAACATTAAATTGTTAGACAAAAATAACCCCATCAGCAATCTCTGCTAGCACCTAGCACTTTTTCCTACAAATAAAATATAATTTTGCTTTGTGGGTTGCTTTGATTTAGGATCAAATCAGTTTAAAACTAAGAACAAATAGCCTGTGTATAGATTATTATTAAGTGCCTTATCAATTATATTTTGCTTTACTGCATCAGCGGTTGAAGTAACTGATCTTTATCAAGATATTTTAAAAGTTGATGATAAAACTCGAGACACGCGTTTAGCAGCAAGTCGTAAAGCATTGCTGAATGTTCTAGTGAAAGTCAGCGGTGATGAAAGTGCTGATCAAAACAGCTTAGCGCAACAAAAAACTCAAGATATTTCAGACTACATGCTCAAGTTTGAGTACGACGAGAGTACAACCGGTAACTTAAAACTTGTTGTTAAATTTGAAGCGCGAAAAATTAATGCATTAATTAAAGAGCTCGGTTTACCCTTATGGGGTGTGCAACGACCATTAATTGCAATATGGTTAGGAATTGAAGATAACTGGCGCAGAGAGCTAGTTACTCAAGAAAGCTACCCACAACTAGAACAGTTAATATACGATAAAGCAGGGCGACGTGGTTTACCGGTTGTGGTGCCTTTACTTGATTTACAAGACAGACGTCTAGTAGGTATTCCTGAAGTATGGGGTAACTTTTCAGAGCCAGTAGAAGAGGCCTCTAAGCGTTATAGTGCTGAGCGCAGTATTACAGCCAGAATGTATAAGCAACCAGATAGTGAAAACTGGGTTTTAGATTGGCGATTTACTAACGATGATCTTTTTGAATTAAATAGATTAACGGGTGATAAACAACAAGTTGTTGCGCAAATGATAGATACGTTAGCGAAAGGGCTAGCTAATGAATATGCAATTGATCCAAATGCTTATTACGAGCAAGCAGCGGCAACTTTAACTCTAAAAGGTACGCAAAGCTTTGTTGATATTGAGTTGGCTAAACGCCGGTTATCAAATTTAAGTGTGGTAACTCAGGCTACTATTATACGAAAAACCCCAGATTTAGTTGAGTTCAAACTTAATCATACGGGTAGTGTGGTTGATTTAAAAAAAGCATTAGGGCTTGATGCTGCGTTTAGAGATTATGTTGATCCAAGTGCTTTTTATCATATTGTTGATAAAAACAGTTTAGAGTATCAATGGATTGGTGAGTAATGCTAACTCATGAGCCAATGCAAATGGCATTGCCGGTTACTTTGCCCGATGACGAAACCTTTACCTCGTACTTTGGTGGTGAGGACTCTTTAGAAGTAAGTCATTTAAAAGACAGTTTTTCAAAATTGTCGCAATCTTTTCAATACACTTATTTATGTGGTTTGGGCGATTCAGGGAAATCTCACCTTTTGTACGCTACGTGTATTCAAGCGCAAGAGCGCGGCTTATCAAATATGCTGTTATCTATGCGAGAAGTTATTGATTTTGGCCCTATGGTATTAGAAGGCTTAGAAGCCCTTGATGTTTTATGCATAGATGATGTGCATTTGGTAGCGGGTGATGATGCGTGGGAAAAGGCCTTATTTAATTTTTTTAATCGCTTTAACGAGCCTAAAAAAATGTTAGTGGTGACCGCTGACTTACTCCCCGACATGCTAAATATTAGCTTACCAGACTTAGAATCGCGGCTAAAATGGGGAACTACACTGCAAATTCGCTCAATGAGCGATGACGATAAAGCACAAGCTTTAGTTAAACGCACAAAAATGCGTGGCTTAGAGCTAAGTGACGAATGCGCCCGATTTTTATTAACGCGCTTAAGTCGTGATATGCGTACATTACTCGACGTATTAGACAAATTAGATCATGCATCTATGGCCGCACAACGAAAATTAACAATTCCTTTTATAAAATCAACGTTAAAGCTCTAGTAGGTCTAGAATCTAGGCACTGCTTTCAGTTATCATAAGTTATTACTTAACAGCAATCACCTTCTGTGAAAGATCAGGTATCCAATGAACTTAGAAAATATATTAGCGCAAGCACTTGAGGCGGTAGCCAGTGCCAGTGAAATCGCGCAGTTAGAAGAAATGCGGGTTAATTACCTTGGCAAAAAAGGCGAGATCACCAGCTTACTTAAAACGTTAGGCAAAATTGCCCCTGAAGAGCGTAAAGAAGCGGGCCAAGTTATTAATCAAGCTAAACAAGATGTGCAAGCTGCTATAAACGATAAACGTGAGCTGTTAGCCAGTAAAGCGCTAGAAGAAAAGCTAGCCGCTGAAACTATCGATGTAACATTACCTGGGCGTGTTATGCCTACTGGTGGCCTACATCCGGTTACACGTACCATTGAGCGCATAGAAAGCTTTTTTGGTGAGTTAGGCTTTGCAGTTAAATCGGGTCCTGAAGTTGAAGATGACTTTCATAACTTTGATGCGTTAAATATTCCTGAGCATCATCCAGCCCGTGCTGATCACGACACTTTTTACTTCAACCCTAAGCTGGTATTGCGTACGCAAACGAGTGGCGTACAAATACGTACAATGGAAGTTGAGCAACCGCCGCTGCGTATTATTTCTCCTGGACGTGTATATCGTAACGATTATGACCAAACGCACACGCCTATGTTTCATCAGGTTGAAGGCTTAATGGTCGACACAGATGTGAGCTTTACTGAACTTAAAGGTATTTTACACGACTTCCTGCGTAACTTTTTTGAAGAAGACATGGAAATTCGTTTCCGTCCTTCATTTTTCCCTTTTACAGAACCTTCAGCAGAAGTAGACGTAATGGGTAAAGACGGCAAGTGGCTAGAAGTATTAGGCTGCGGCATGGTACATCCTAACGTTCTTAAGTCTGTGGGCATTGATCCTGAAAAATACACCGGCTTTGCTTTTGGCATGGGTGTAGAGCGCTTAACTATGTTGCGTTATGGCGTAAACGATTTACGTGCATTTTTTGAAAATGACTTAAAATTCCTAAACCAGTTCCGTTAAGAGTGAAACAATAATATGAAATTTAGTGAAAAGTGGTTAAGAGAGTGGGTTAATCCAGCCATTGATACGCAAGCTCTGTCGGAACAGCTTTCTATGGCTGGCCTAGAAGTTGATGGCGTAACACCTGCAGCAGCAAAATTTAATGGTGTATTGGTAGGTGAAGTTGTTGAATGTGGACAACATCCTGATGCAGATAAGCTACGCGTTACCAAAATTAATGTCGGTGGTGATGAACTACTTGATATCGTATGTGGCGCACCGAACTGTCGTTTAGGCATTAAAGTTGCGGTTGCAACTGTTGGCGCAGTGCTTCCTGGTGATTTTAAAATTAAAAAAGCCAAGTTACGTGGCCAACCTTCAAATGGCATGTTGTGTGCCTTTGTTGAACTAGGTATTAGCGAAGAAGGCGATGGCATTATGGAATTGCCAAGCGATGCGCCAGTAGGTACAGATTTACGTGAATACCTAGGCCTTGATGATAATATTATTGATGTTGATTTAACACCAAACCGTGGTGATTGTTTAGGTATAAAAGGCTTAGCGCGCGAAGTGGGCGTACTTAACAGCATTGACGTAAACGTATTACAAATTCCAGCGGTTACAGCAACAATTGACGATAAAGTATCGATTGAATTAGTTAATGAAGATGCATGTCCTCGCTACCTTGGGCGTGTGATCAAAGGCATTAACCTTGATACAGCAACGCCGTTATGGATGGTTGAAAAACTACGTCGCAGCGGTGTGCGTTCAATCGACCCAGTAGTTGATGTTACTAATTATGTATTACTTGAACTTGGCCATCCAATGCATGCATTTGATTTAAATGCGATTGAAGGTGGAATTAAAGTACGTAGTGCAAACGCCGGTGAAGAGCTAGTTTTACTTGACGGTAATAGCGTTAAATTAAACGAATCTACATTAGTGATAGCCGATCATAATAAAGCACTAGCCATTGCGGGTATTTTTGGTGGCGAGCAATCGGGTGTTACAAATAAAACGTCTGATATATTACTTGAAAGCGCATTTTTTAACCCTGTAGCAATAGCTGGGCAAGCACGTAGCTACGGTTTACACACAGATGCATCGCATCGTTATGAGCGTGGTGTTGATTTTGCGCTACAGCATGATGCAATAGAGCGTGCAACAGCGTTACTACTTGAAATAGTAGGCGGTGAAGCAGGCCCAGTGGTTGAAGCCGTTGCCGCAGATAAACTACCTAAAGTGACTGAGGTTCGTTTACGTCGTAGCCGTTTAGACCGTGTTATTGGCCATCATATTGAAGATGAGAAAGTTACTGATATTTTAACTCGCTTAGGTTTTAACGTAAAAGTTGAAAACGACAGCTGGAGTGCAGATGTACCTAGTTACCGTTTTGATGTGCGTATTGAAGAAGATTTAATTGAAGAAGTGGCGCGTGTTTACGGTTACAACAGTATTCCTAATGTTGCACCGACTGCTAAGCTTAAAATGACCACCCATAACGAAGCGACTATCGCACTAAGCAAGTTTCGTAATACGCTAGTAGCCCGTGGTTATCAAGAGGCTATTACGTACAGTTTTGTCGACCCTAAAGCGCAAGCTATTTTGCACCCAGAAAGTCAGCCGCTAGTATTACCGCACCCAATTTCAATTGAAATGTCTGCAATGCGAGTAAGCTTAATGCCTGGCTTATTGGCGTCGTTAGCGTATAACCAAAATCGTCAGCAACCGCGTATTCGTCTATTTGAACACGGCCTTAAATTTTTAAGTGACGAAAATGCCGAAAATGGTGTTAACCAAGTGCCAGTAATTGGCGGTGTAATTACCGGTCTTGCGCATGGCGAACATTGGGTTGAAGAAAAACGCAACGTCGATTTTTACGATGTGAAAGGTGACGTGGAAGCACTACTGGCAATTACCAATGATATGAGCCGCTTTGAAATTAAAGCAGAGCAGTCAGACGGTTTGCATCCTGGTCAATCAGCGGTAATTTATGTTGCTGGTAAAAAGGTCGGTTTTTTTGGTGCATTACACCCTCAAGCGCAAAAGTCGTTAGATATCAATAATGCTACTTTCGTGTTTGAAATTGAAATGTCGGCAATCGAAAAAAGAAATTTACCGCAAGTTGCAGGGGTGTCTAAATTCCCTTCAAATCGCCGCGACATCGCGATTTTAGTGCAAGAGAGCGTAAATATTGGCGATATTTTAACAGCGATAGAAAAAGTTGGCGGAAATCAATTAGTTGACCTAAACTTATTCGATGTGTATAAGGGCAAAGGTATTGAGCCAAATTATAAGAGTTTGGCGATTGCTCTAACACTGCAATCGGTTGATAGAACACTCGAAGAGAAAGATATCAATCTAGTAGTTGATAACGTGGTGGCCACACTGGCCGAACAGTTTAATGCATCGTTGAGGGACTAGATATGGCGCTTACTAAAGCCGACATAGCTGAACACCTATTTGAAAAACTCGGGATCAATAAAAAAGATGCCAAAGATTTAGTTGAAGCGTTTTTTGAAGAAATCCGCTCAGCGCTTGAAAAAGGCGAGCAGATTAAGCTCTCTGGATTTGGTAATTTTGATCTTCGTGATAAAAAAGAAAGACCGGGACGTAATCCGAAAACAGGGGAAGATATTCCTATTTCGGCGCGTCGCGTTGTGACCTTTAGACCTGGGCAAAAACTTAAAACCCGAGTAGAAGTGGGTACAAGTAAAGCAAAGTAATATAAAAAAGGCAGCGTAAGCTGCCTTTTTTATTATTAATGTTTTATTTAACTACGCCTAGGTTACTTAAAACTCCCTAGGTGATACAAACTTACCAGCGCGAATTTGCTGAAAAGTTTGTTGCGCTAATGAATCTAAACTATCAAGATTTTTTCTGCTGCTTGCCAATTGCTGCTCTACAGCAAATATATCAACGTTTTCTATCCCCGACATCTGCGCAACTTTAGAAAAAACATAGGCATGTTTATAATTTTGTTGTTTATAAAACAAACTGACCAAAGAGGTAAACACCTCGGGATCAGGTATTTGCTGTGCTTTATTAAGTTCTAATGTTTTGTAGAGCAAATCAATCGTTTTATCATCATCAAATTTAATATAATACGATGCCAAAAAAAGTTGCATTTCAGCACTTGTTGTCACCCTTTCATCATGCTCCAAAGCTAAAAATTTAGTCAGTGCTCGCTGATCGTTATTACGCGACCAATGATAGTAAAGTAAGCCTGGGTGATTAGTACTTTTAGTATCTTGATATAATCGCGTCATTTCTTTAATACTGGTTAATTTACCTTCTACACGAGAGGTCTTTTTTTCTTTTAATTTTATATGCTCAATTTTAGCTGCAAGCGTAATACACTGATTATATGATTCAAACTCTTTAAGTAGCTGATATTTATTTTCATCAGTTGGGTGCTTATATTCAATATAACGCTGCAAAATAGTGTTAGAACGCTGCTCCCGACAATGATTATCTTTATTTAGATCGTTGCAAAAACCGGGCGTTTCTTTACATACTTGGGCCAAGCTTAGTGGCTTTTCACATCCGGCTAAGGTGAGTACTCCAAGCACTACTATTAGTCTTATAACCATCCTCAACCCTTAAATATATTAATATAATGTTATTCTAACGCAATCATTTAGCCTCTAACAGTAGAGAATAAAGCAAGATTAAATTAGAATAGGGAAGTCACTAGAGTGCGTTGACTTATCAGGGTCGAAATCATTTCAACTTTTGATGGTTAAATGCTCTAGGGCTATCCGTTCAAAAATGTTTAACTTAGGTAAATAAAATGACCTCATCTCACGAGTTAGAATACACAAATAGTTGGCAAGAACGCCAAGGTTACGCAGAAAGCATGCAACCAATCATTGGTAAGCTTTATCGTAGTCGTGGTATCGAAATTGCTGTTTATGGCCGCCCACTTGTAAATGCAAGCCCAATTGAAATTATCAAATCTCACAAATCAGTTGCGCAGTTTGAAGGTACAAAATTACGTTTACGTGAAAGCTTCCCATTTTTAGAAGCGATTAGCAAAATGGATTTAAACTCTGCACGTATCGATATTGGTAAGCTTGCTTACAGCTATTTGTATAATGATGCTGCAAACGGTCGTTCTGTTGAAGAGTTTGTAAAAGATGAGCTCGCTGAAATTGCTGATTTACCAGCTAAAGAATCACGCGATGTGGTGCTTTATGGCTTTGGTCGAATTGGCCGTTTACTTGCACGCCTACTAATTGAAAAATCAGGTCCTTATGCTGACTTACGCCTACGCGCAATTGTTGTACGTGGTGGTAAAGATGGCGACCTTGAAAAACGTGCCAGTTTATTACGTCGTGATTCAATTCACGGTCCATTTAATGGATCTATCACTGTTGATAAAGAACGTAATGCAATTAAAGCTAATGGTAGCTACATCCAGGTTATTTACGCTAACTCTCCTAGCGAAATAGATTACACAGCCTACGGCATCGACAATGCACTTATTGTTGATAACACAGGTATTTGGAAAGATGAAGCAGGCCTTGGTCAGCATTTAGAATGTAAAGGCGCTGCTAAAGTACTATTAACGGCTCCTGCTAAAGGTAATATCAAAAACATCGTATATGGTGTAAATAACAAAGATATTTTACCTGAAGACAAAATTGTATGTGCAGCAAGCTGTACAACTAATGCCATTACACCAACACTTAAAGCATTAAACGATAAGTTTGGCATTAAAAATGGTCACGTAGAAACGGTTCACTCGTATACTAATGACCAAAACTTAATTGATAACTACCACAAAGCAGACCGCCGTGGCCGTGCTGCTGCACTTAACATGGTAATTACTGAAACAGGCGCTGCAAAAGCGGTTTCAAAAGCACTACCAGAGCTTGAGGGCAAACTAACGGGTAACGCAATTCGCGTACCTACACCTAACGTGTCGCTGGCTATTTTGAACCTAAACTTAGAAAAGAGCACCTCGGTAGAAGAGCTAAATGCATTTTTACGCGATACCGCACTTCACTCAGACCTGCGCGACCAAATTGATTACACCGCTTCTACTGAAATCGTATCTACCGATTTAGTAGGTAGTCGTTACGCTGGTGTGGTTGACTCGCAAGCAACTATTGTTGATGACAACCGTATTGTACTTTACGTTTGGTACGATAATGAATTTGGTTACAGCTGCCAAGTGGTACGTTGTATGCGCGATATGGCCGAAGTGGCATTCCCAAGCTTACCTCACTAATTTATTAGTCGTTATACAAAAGCCAGCATTTGCTGGCTTTTTTGATTATCAATATTTTTAAAGCGCAGCGCTTATGGTACGCTTTATACATTAGATACGGCTAATCGCAGCGTACTTACATCCTGGCTATTTATGCAGTCCAGAGACACTTAGTCAACTTATAGGTTTTTTGTCATGAAAATCAGTAGCAATTTCGATAGTGGTAATATTAAGGTTATTGAAGCCACCGATCCATTAAATATCCAGTTAGAGATTAATAACGATTTCCAGTCTGAATTTTATCAGTGGTTTCATTTTCGCCTAGAAACAACCCCTTACCAATTACATAAGCTAAATATAAACAAGCTCGAAAATTCAGCTTATCCAGATGGCTGGGTAGATTATCAGGCGGTTGCATCGTATGACCGTCAAACGTGGTTTCGTGTACCTTCAAGCTACGAAAATGGCACATTAAGCTTTGAAATAGAGCCAGAGTGCGGCAGTGTTTATTTTGCTTATTTTGCACCATATAGCTATGAGCGTCATTTAGATTTACTTACGTGGGCGCAAAGCCAGCAAATTTGCCAATTAGAAACATTGGGCGAAACCCTTGATGGCCGCGACATGAGCGTACTTAAAATTGGTGAGCCAAGTGCAGATAAGAAAAACATTTGGATCACAGCTCGCCAGCATCCGGGTGAAACAATGGCGCAGTGGTTTGTAGAGGGAATACTTCACAAACTACTTGATGACGAAGACCCGCATGCTGCTGCATTACTATCAAAAGCAGTATTTTATATTGTGCCAAACATGAACCCAGATGGTAGTGCTCGTGGGCACTTACGTACTAACGCTAAAGGCGTTAACTTAAACCGTGAATGGCAAACGCCGAGCATGGAAAATAGCCCAGAAGTTTATTTAGTGCTTAATAAAATGCGTGAAACAGGCCTAGATATGCACCTTGATATTCATGGTGATGAAGCAATCCCGTATAACTTTGTAGCCGGCAGTGAAGGCATTCCAAGTTATGATGCGCGCTTAAAAGATCTAGAAGATAGCTTTAAAGCTGCTTTGTTAACCATTACTCCTGAGTTTCAAGACGAACATGGCTACCCTAAAGACGAGCCAGGCCAAGCTAACCTTACAGTAGGTTCATCTGCAACAGCAGAAGAATTTAAGGCGCTTACCTATACAGTCGAAATGCCATTTAAAGATAATAACGACTTACCCGACCCAGATTACGGTTGGTCAGATCGTCGTTCATATCAATTTGGCCAAGATACTTTGGCGGCTATCGTAAATGTCGTTGATAAATTAAGATAAATTAGTATAAGGTAAGGGCAACATTAAAATGTTGCCCTTTTTTGTTACAACACTTACAAAAATAACAAGTGCGCAACGGCACAATAAACTGTGGCTTAACGAATGTTTAGTCAGCAATTTCAAAATAAAATAATAAGAGGAATTTAGCGTGGATGCATTCGGACAACTTTTAGATAGCCTAGATGGCATGTTAGGAGGAGCAGTATGGTTTCCTTATGTGTTATTAGGGGTTGGTTTATTTTTTACTATTTATTTAAAATTTCCCCAAATACGGTATTTTAAACATGCTTGCCAAGTTGTTTCGGGTAAGTTTGATAAAAAAGATACAGAAGGGGATACCACTCACTTTCAAGCACTTGCTACAGCACTATCGGGCACAGTAGGCACAGGTAATATTGGTGGCGTAGCACTGGCTATATCAATTGGTGGGCCTGCGGCGTTGTTTTGGATGTGGATGACCGCATTTTTTGGTATGACTACCAAGTTTGTAGAAGTTACCTTGTCGCATAAATACCGTGAAAAAACTGAAGATGGCACTATGTCTGGCGGCCCAATGTATTACATGGATAAACGCCTTAACATGAAATGGCTGGCCATTTTATTTGCCGTAGCCACTGTAATTAGCTCGTTTGGTACAGGCAGCCTGCCACAAATTAATAATATTGCACAAGGTATGGAAGCCACCTTTGGTTTTGCGCCTATGGCCACAGGTGCAGTGTTATCTATTTTACTTGCCTTGGTTATATTAGGCGGCATTAAGCGTATTGCAGCAATTACATCACGCGTAGTACCGTTAATGGCGGCTATTTATATTATTGGTGCTCTGGCTGTTATTTTTTATAACGCTGAAAACATCGGTCCTTCATTTTCTGCTGTATTTATGGACGCATTTTCTGGCTCTGCTGCCGCAGGTGGCTTCTTGGGGGCGTCATTTGCTTATGCGTTTAACCGGGGTGTAAACCGTGGTTTATTCTCTAACGAAGCGGGTCAAGGTTCTGCGCCTATAGCGCATGCTTCGGCAAAAGCTGATGAGCCAGTATCAGAGGGTATAGTATCTATCCTAGAACCGTTTATCGATACCATTATTATTTGTACGCTTACGGGGTTGGTTATTTTATCCTCGGGGGTGTGGAATGAAAAATTTCAAACTCATTTTGAGCGCTCGGCTATGAGTATTATTAAAGGCGATTACACAGAAGAAAACCAAACACAGCGCGAAGACCTCTATAAATACCTTAATGGTCAAAAAAGTAATATAGAGACGTTTACCGGCAATATTGAAGTGGTTAATGGTGAGGCATTGAGTACAGGTTTTACGGTACTACATTCACGCTCAATTGCAGAGGATGTACGCTTTGGTATTACTGAAAAGCACAAATACACAGGTGTTGTAGAAGTAATAGATGGCATGCCAACAGATGACAGCATTAGTTTAGTGGGCAAATCATTGGTACATTCAGCAGAGCTAACTACCAAGGCTTTTAAACGTGGTTACTTTGGCGATAGTGGCCAGTACATTGTATCAATAGGCTTATTGCTGTTTGCGTTCTCTACTGCCATTGCTTGGTCGTACTATGGAGATCGCGCAATGATTTACTTATTAGGGCATCGCTCAGTAATGCCGTATCGCGTATTTTATGTGGCTGCATTCTTTTGGGCATCGTTCGCCGATACTACCTTGGTATGGAAGTTAGCGGCAGTGGCTATTGTTGTAATGACACTACCTAACTTAATTGGCATTATGTTATTGCGTAAAGAGATGAAAGAATCGGTAGATGACTACTGGGTCAAATTCAAAAAAGACAACGAGAAATAAAACAAGTACAATAAAGGCGCCGCAAGGCGCTTTTTTTATGCGTAGTATGGAGAGATGTATGGCGATTATCCGTTGCCCTAAATGTGCCAAATCAATATCAGATAAACACGCGCAATGTCCGCATTGCGAAAGTAACGTTGCCGACTTAAATAATGAGCAAGTTCAACAGCTTCAACGTGAGCAGCGAATTAAAAAACAGCAAATGTTTATAACTCACTCATTTTTAGCACTTATCCTATTTTTAGGCGGTTTTTTCTGTTTGTACTTCTTACAACCGCAAGAAAAAACACCTCAGTGGTATGCTTACACCATCGCTATTGGCGTGGGGTGTATTTGGTACCTTATTAATCGTATTATTTTAGTGACTCTAAAAAAGAAAAAATGACATGAATATCGACAATCTTGTACAAAATATTACCCCAGAATTATTTGAACGTTTGCAATACGGAGCAGCAACTGGCAAATGGCCAGATGGCACTCCTTTATCAGATGAACAAAAACAGCAAACAGTGCAGTTAGTTATGTTGTATCAAGCAAAAGTTGCTCAATCGAATGAGCAATTTACTATTGGTGCAAATGGCGAAATGGTGCAAAAAACAAAAGCACAACTGCAAAAAGAATTTAACTCAGATAACGAAATAGCTAGGTTTAGTGAACATGATCTTTAAACACCTTTTTACGCCAAAATGGAAACACCCAAAGCTGCAAATACGTCTAGACGCAATCGAAAAGTTAGATGTACAACGCGACGCAATAATTTTAAGCACTTTAGCGCTGGAAGATAGCTCAGCAGAAATTCGTCGTAAGGCACTGCAAAAAGTAAACGACTTGCCACTGTGGTGGAAAGCCTATAAACAAGATCAAGCATTAAAAGATATTGCTGAACAACAAATATCTAGCGCAGTTTTAAGTAGCGAAAGTACACTGTCGCCGCAAATTAAAAGCGAATATATAGAGCGTTTTGCACCAGTAAAAACCCTTGAAAAACTTGCCTTTGCAGAAAAAGAGTTGCAAGTGCGGGTTAAGTTACTAAAGCGCCTAGGAAACCCTAAACTAATAGAAAAAGCCTTTAAAGAGGGCAGCGAAGAGTTACAAGCGCAACTAGTTGAGCTGGTTATTACCCACCAGTTAACTAAACCATTATTAAAGCATGCACAAAACAGTGCTAAAACAGCGCTTAACACGCATTTAGAAAACGAGCGTTTAGCAATTGAAATGCCAGCGCAA
This sequence comes from Pseudoalteromonas sp. MIP2626, assembly GCF_013414205.1. Lineage (NCBI taxonomy): Bacteria > Pseudomonadati > Pseudomonadota > Gammaproteobacteria > Alteromonadales > Pseudoalteromonadaceae > Pseudoalteromonas > Pseudoalteromonas sp. MIP2626. The sequence continues at coordinate 14,696 of NZ_JAATTW010000041.1, read as the reverse complement.
GTTGAGGGGGAAACCCGTGTTATTTTAGCTAAGCTAAATGCGCTGCGCGATAAGAATGATTTTGCATTAGTAAACCCAAAAGCCGGTGAGTTAATGGCGCAATGGCAAGCCTTAGAGCTTAAATGGCTTAGCACTGAGCAAGTAAAACTGTTAAACGAAAAGTACAGCACAATTACCGAAAAGCTAAATGCCCATATTGCACAGCTTCGCAGTGAGCACGATAAAGAGCAGCAATTACTTGCACTACAACAGCGTCAACTGTTGGCATTAGCAACGCTTGAAGCTTTAAGTGAAGAAATTGAAAATGCATTACAACTTGGCCTAGAAACGCCAGAGCAAATTCAGCAAGATTGGCTTGATGCAAAAGTAGCGCAGGCTCAACAAGCAATAAATGAAACAGAGTTAGCCAATAACCCGCAATCAAAGCAGGTTATTAATAAGTTAGAAAAGTCATTTACTCAAGTAGCTAAATTACCTGAGCTAACGTCTGCTATTAAAGATTATAAGCTGGCATTTACTGCACTGTGTGAAATAAAACCAGCAGCCGATTTAGCCCAATACGACGAAACCCTAGCTGCATTTAATAGTGGTTTTAAAGCAGCGCGTAATCATCTAAATATATTAGATAGTGCATTGCAAGGTACGTTTAAAACACAACTTAATGCGCATAAAAAGCAATTTTTAGTGCCAATGAACGAGTTGATAAAACCGCTTGAAAAAAATCAAAGCCAAGCTAAACGCAAAGCCCGTGATGTAAAGCGCCTAATAGAAGAAGGTCGTTTTAACGTTGCATTTGGTGTGTTTAAAGGCTTTGAAGAGTTATTTAATACCTTAACTGAGCAGTATCAGCAACCACTTGTAAGCTTAAAAACCGATTTAGAAGCGCAGCTAGCTGACGCCAAAGATTGGCAAAAATATGCTGCAGCACCAAAGCGCGAAGCATTACTTGAAGAAGTTAGCACGCTCGCTTTAGAGGAGTGCGTAGATCCCCAGCAACGGGCTGATCAAGTTAAAGTGTTGCGTAAACGTTGGAATGAGCTTGGCCGCTTAGATACAGACGAAGAAAAGCAACAAGGTGAGCAATTTGATCAAAAAATCGAATTATTGTTTGCACCTTGCCGTAACTATTTTGCAGAGCAAGAAGTACAACGTGAAGCGTCAAAAGCGCAGCGCGAAAGTATTATTGCTGACATGCATGCACTGCACTTACTCGCAACTGACGAGCAGGGTTTTGATTGGAAGCAGTTTGAAAGCCAATACAATCGTTTAAACAAAGCATGGCGCAGTGTGGGTAAAGTTGACCCTAAAACGTACCGTGTATTAAACGATCGTTATAAAAACGAGCAGCAGCGTGTGCTAGCGGCGTTAAATGCGTTTCATAAAGGCAATGCGGTACTTAAAAATGCATTAGTAGAGCAAGCGCAGCAATTATCACAAAGTGATGACCTAGCAGCAGCATGCCAAGAGCTAAAACAATTACAGCAGCAGTGGCAAGCAATTGGCTTTGCCGGCTTAAAAGCTGAAAATGCCTTATGGCAAAAATTTCGTCAATTTAACGACGAAACTTTTACTAAACGCAGTAGCGAGTTTGAACAGCAAAAGTTAGATCAAAGCGAAAACGACAAGCAAGTAGTCGCTGAGCTTAACGAACTTGAATTGGCGCTGGGTCAAATTAACGAAAAAGCGCAATTACACGACTTAGAAACTAAAGTTAAAGGGTATACCCAGTTTAAGTCACTATCGCCAAAAGTAACGTCGTTACTTAGCGCCATAGAAGAGAAGCTTGCAGGGCTAACGAGCAAAGCCGAACAAGCTAATTTAGTGGCCTTATTTAACGCTCTTGAAAACAATGAAGCGATACCGAGCCAGTACCAAGCTGCACTTAAAACATCACTTAGTAGCGCACAGTTACTTACTAGAATGGAAATTTTAGCTAATGTAAGTAGTAATGATGCAATGCAAAGAATGGCAGAGCAAGTTGCCATGTTAGATGATAAGCATCGTGGCGAACATGCAGATATAAGCTATTATTTAAAACAGTTGTTAGCGCTCAGTGAAGGTTCAGTTGATGCTGACACACTAGCAAGGCTAAAGGCTGTTTTTACAGCTTAGTGTAGTTACACCTAATAGAGTATTACTCTTTTAAAAGCCGCTCGTAAGCGGCTTTTTTATACCCATCACTTATAATAATTTAGAGAGTTTTTTATGAAAATATTATTTATTATTGCCGCATTATTTTTAACTGCATGTAACGCTACACAAGGAATGTCTGTTTATTCATTTACTAACGCCGACGTGGAGTCGTTATTAACAAAACAGCTTCCTAAATTAAGCGAACAGGTAAGTTTAATGGGATTACCAGTAGAGTTTGATGTAAACGATGTGAGTGTAAATATTGGTCCAGAAAATCGTGATGTTGTAGTGCTAGGCGCCGATTCAAGCGCTAACATTAGTGCTTTTGCATTAAAATACCCAGTACGCTTAAAGCTGCAAATAGAAGGTAGCCCATTTTACGACAGCGAGAAAAAAGCGGTGTTTTTACGTAATATAAAATTACTAGATTCGAGTGTTGATGCTGGTGGTTTTAAAGGTAATTTAGGTGCGCTAGACGAACAAGCTATGGATATTATTAACCGCTTTTTAGCTGTAAACCCAGTGTATGAGCTAAATATGAACGATCCTAAAATGGCCTTGCTAAGTAAACTACCACTTGATATGAAAGTGGTTGCAGGCGCTATAAAATTGGTTCCACGCCTTTAAGTTAGTTGTAAATAAAGTCTAGTTAGCATAATAAGGTAACTAGGCTTTGTTTTCTGTCATAAATTTTTGTATTTTCGTAATTCTATTGTCACTCCCTTCCTCCAGCGCTATTAATTACTAATAATAATTTTTGCAGTGCACTTTTTTAATTAAATTGTCATAATGATCGCGATATTTCGCGAGGTCTATTTTATGATAAAACAATTTTTAAACGATCCTAGTTTATTACTCAACGCAGTGGGCGAAGGAATTTATGGCTTTGATCTGTCGGGTAATGCCGTGTTTGTTAACCCTGCGGCCGAGCGCATGACAGGTTGGAGTGCAGAGACGCTATTAGGTAAAAAAATTCATCAATACCATCATCATACTCATGCCGATGGCACGCCTTATCCAGCCGACGAATGCCAAATATATTGCACCATGTTTGACGGTAAACGCCGTGAAGTGAAAAACGAAGTTTTTTGGCGCAAAGATGGCAGCTCTTTCCCTGTTGAGTACACATCGACACCAGTTTATCGAAATAATGAATTGATAGGTGCGGTAGCGGTATTTCGCGATATTTCTCAGCAGCAACAAACACAAAATGCATTACAAGATGCACTTGCACAAGTAAAACATTTGAGTGAACAGTTACAAGATGAAAATAATTATTTAATAGCAGAATTAAACGAAGATTGGCAAGACTCTGGCTTAGTAGGTAAAAGCCACGTGTTTCAAACCATGTTAGAGCAAATTAAGTTAGTGAGCGAAACCGATACCACAGTGCTTATTTTAGGCGAAAATGGTACAGGTAAAGAGCTGGTTGCCCGAAACCTATACAGATTAAGTAAGCGTAATAAACAGCCCTTTATAAAAGTGAACTGCGCAGCATTTACGCCAAGCTTATTAGAGTCAGAGCTGTTTGGCCATGAGAAAGGCGCGTTTACTGGTGCTAATGAGCGCCGTAAAGGGCGTTTTGAACTAGCCGACAAAGGTACCTTATTTTTAGATGAAATAGCAGAGCTGCCGCTTGAAGCGCAAAGTAAGTTGCTTAGAGTGTTGCAAGAGCAAGAATTTGAACGTGTTGGGGCAAGCAATACATTAAAGGTAGATATTCGCGTTATTGCAGCAACTAACCGCGATCTATGGGAAATGGTGCAAAAAGGCAGTTTTAGAATCGATTTATACTATCGCTTAAATGTATTTCCTATAAAAGTGCCAGCGCTGAGAGAGCGCAAGGAAGATATTCCTTATTTATGTAGTAATTTAATAGTGCAGTTAAATAAACGTTTAACTAAGCAGCTTAAGGGATTAAGCAATAAGGCAATTTCTCAACTACAAGCTTATGACTGGCCAGGCAATATTAGAGAGTTACAAAATGTACTAGAGCGCGAGGCCATTTTATCTAAGCAAGCTATTTTACAATTAAGTCAGCCATTACAAGCAATATCACAAAGTACTATAAACCCAGCATTAACGCTCAATGAAATGCAAAAACAGCATATTATTACTGTGCTTAAGCTATCGGCTTGGCAAATATCGGGGAGTAAAGGTGCCGCTGCAAAACTTGGTATGCCAGAGAGTACCTTACGCTCTAAAATGCACAAGTTAGGGATTAGCAAGGTTTCGTGATATATCGCGAGGATCGCTTTATTTCGCGAGTTTGAGGTTTTCAATAATAAATAAATCACTTAAATATCAATGTAATGCCTTTGCTTTCAGTTTGGTCTGAAAGTTGCAAATACTTAACTAACATCCGTTATGATTAAGTATGTACTATGAAGTTTGATATTAAAGAAGAAGATATGATCATCAAGCCCTACAAAAGCGAAGGGCCAATTTATATACGTGAGCAAAAAGGCTTTTTTCAACGTATACGCCGTAACTTAGGCTGGTTATTAATGCTTACGTTTATTGCAATACCGTGGATCCAATATAACGGCCAACAAGCGGTGCTATTAGATGTAGCAACGCAAAAGTTTACTATTTTCACTTTAACTTTATTCCCGCAAGATTTTATTATTGTAGCCATGTTGTTTATGGTGGGGGCCTTTGCGCTATTTTTTGTAACCAACTGGTTAGGCCGCGTTTGGTGTGGTTATACTTGCCCTCAAACTATTTGGATGTTGATGTTTTCGTGGGTTGAGCAACGCGTTGAAGGCACACGTAATCAGCGTATACAGCTTGATAAATCTGCATGGGGTTTTACCAAATGGCGTAAAAAGCTTACTAAACACAGTGCTTGGTTGGTGCTATCACTATTAACTGCCACTTCATTTTTAACTTATTTTATACCCGCAAAAACATTGTACTTAGAAATGCTTACTTTTGAGTGGTCGGGTATTACCAGCTTTTGGGTGTTTTTATTTGCTTTGTGTACATATGGTAACGCAGGATTTTTACGTGAAAAAATGTGTACTGTGGCGTGTCCGTATTCGCGTTTTCAATCGGTTATGTTTGATAAAGATACACTCGTGGTTACTTACGATAGCGCACGCGGTGAAAACCGTGGCCCACGTAAACGTAAGGCCGACCCAAAAGCGCTTAACTTAGGTGACTGCGTAGATTGTAATTTATGTGTAGAGGTATGCCCAGCAGGAATAGATATTCGAAATGGTTTGCAATATGAATGTATAAACTGTGGCTTATGTATTGATGCTTGCGACGATACTATGAATAAATTTGGTTATGAAAAAGGGTTAATAAAATACGCTAGTGGAGAGCAAATGGCGGGTAAAAAAACCAACCCTTTTAGGCTTAAATTGGTTGGATATGGTGTTTTGACCGTGATGCTAATTGTAGCTATGTTTGCTTGGGTGGCACAAAGAACACCAATTGAAGCCTCGGTACTGCGCGATAGAGGCGCCTTGTACAGAGTAAATTATGAGGGTTTAGTAGAAAACCCTTATACGTTAACGATTATAAATAAAACCCAACAAACATTGCACTACACTATTGCTATATCAGGCTTAGCAGAGGCTAAATTAACTAGCCCAGATACAACACTAATTCAACCTGGAATGATGAGGCGTATACCCGTAACAGTGACTGCAGATGGCTTTGATATTTCAAACAAGGTAAGTAAAGTTAAATTTATTATTTTTGCAGAAGAAGATCCGAGCATTAGCATAACGAAAGATAGTTACTTTTATAAAAATTAAAAGTATAAAAATGCCCAAGCTAGTTTACCTACTTGGGCATTTTAATAGGATTATTAATTGTATATATTTAAACCCAGATCACAGATTAATTATGTAATCTAATGCGCTCGTAATTACGGCTACTTGTGCCAAAATACATTCTTCGTCACTTGCTGTAGGGCTATCTGGGTATACTTCAGTGGTGGTTACATAAGGTGCATTGGTAAAGCCCATACATAAACCTAATTCGCGAGCAGCGTAGTTGATCACCCCAAATTGCTCTTGTGGCACACCAATAAGTTGGTTATTTTCATCACTTGGGGCAATGTGGGTTACTTTTGCTACGCTATCAATAATGGCTTTTTGAAATGCAGCCTCAGGTTTAGTGCTATCGGCCACTAAATAAAAACCATCGGGAATATTCCAATTAGTATTTACTGTGCCTTCGCGTGCAGCTAGTGCCGGGCGAAACTCGCTGTTGTCGCTGTCGGTCGTTTCGTGCAAATCAATATGAGCAATTAAATCTAACTCAAGGGATTTTACATACGCCATAATCGCCGCCGACTCTTGCGCTGGGCTACCTTCATAAAATGAGCGGTTAGGATCAATGGCTTCTGGGTTCCAGCGGTTTATCGTTTCGTAACCCCAAGGGCTAATACAAGGTGCGATTACAATATTAAAATGCTGACTATATTTTTGCGCTGCCGTTTTTGCAAACCTAAGCGCGCCGTGTACACCGCTAGTTTCGTAGCCGTGTACTCCACCGGTAATTAAAACGGTAGGTTTGTTAGTGTTAAAGTCAGCGGTTTTTAAAACAAATAAAGGATATTTGCCTGCAACGTAATTTAGTTCGCCATATTGTTCTACATTTAGCTCATCTTTGAGCTCGTTAATGAGGGTTACTACTTCATTTTGATAGCTGCGTTTAATATTTTGGCGGGTTAACCAATCGGCTTTATCGTTGTTATTCCACTTAGTGCCGGGTGTGCCAATAGGGTATGTACTGTTAGTCATAATAAACCTTTAATATTAATTATAATTAACTTTATAACAAGGCTATATAGCAAATGCAGTTAATATAATTAGTAAATAAAGGCACAGCTTAACGCTGACTAAAATAAGGCGCAAACTAAAACGATAAACAGCTGTTTTTATTTTTAATGTTAGCCATTTACTAAGCTCAGTTACAGTAAGTTGTTAAATTAAATGTATTATAAAAGAGTATGTTACAATTGTTTTATTACCTACTTAGATATTGAGTATTATGGCACAGCACTTTGCCACACCCAGTTGGTTAGGCCGTTTTTTCACCCGTATAAAATTACTCAGCATTGAGCAAGACAGCTTAGTGATTGAGTTTAAAAACGCGACTAAGCAATCGTTTTTAATCAAGGATTTTAACGATTTTTCGCAGTTGCAAAACCGGATATTTAGCGCCAAAATTAATTTAACTCTAGGTGAAAATAGTGCTCATACTACTATTAGCTTTTTAAACAAAGCACAGGCAAAAGCACTAAACATTGCAATTAACCAATATTTTTCGCAAGCGCTTGAACACAAAATAAATAATGCTAAAGCTTTATTAAAGCGCACTGCGTTAGATGAGTATTTACGCGACAGTAATACCACAATTTTAAGCGCTGAGGTGTTTTCACTGAGCAAGCGCTATCAGCAAAACCGCAATGTGTGGCAAGGGTATTTACCTTCAAATAGTAGCCAGTTTTTATCGGTATTGGCCAGTGCAAAAAATAAGAATGATGCTATTGCACAACTGCGTAATAAATATGAGCGCAAGCAACTTGCTCAACGAGCTGATTTTTATAATAACGTGGAGTCAAACCCATTAACTAATGAGCAGCGTCTTGCTGTAATACGCAATAACGATAAAAATTTAGTATTGGCTGCTGCAGGTACCGGTAAAACCTCAGTTATGGTAGCCAAAGCACTTGATCTAATTGCCACAAAACAAGCAATGCCAGAGCAAATACTGGTACTTGCTTATAATAAAACAGCGGCGCAAGAGCTTAAAACACGCTTTATTAAACGCGCCCAGCAGGCTAAATTATCAAGCAAGTCACCAGAGGTTTTAACTTTTCATGCGTTAGGGTTGCAGCTGCTACAGCAGGCAGGTAAAGGTTGCGACATATCGCCTTTTGTAAGTGATTTTGGCGCGCTGTCGAGCTGGCTAACATCATGGCTAAGTGAGCAAGTACAAGCCCAACCGGTATTATTAAGCGCCTTTATTGCTATGCTCGATAAGCCTTTAGTATCCTGCGATACTCATAAAAGTAAGTTTAATGCTACGCAAGTACTGGCAATATTAAAAGACTCAGGGCAGCTTAAGCATGAGGTTGATAAATATTTAAAATGCTTAGCAGCTATAAGGGCTGAGCAGTTAACCGATAGTGAAATTACTCAGCGGCTTAAGCGCCAAAATAATCAATTAAATACTGTTCAACTAAGTACCAATCAATTAAATACGAGTCAAATTAATAGCAATCAAAAAAGCACTAATCATCACAGTGCGGCCGCGCAGTTATTAATTGCTATGCATCGCGCTTATAAAGCGCAACTCATTGCGCAAAACTGTATTGATTTTGACGATATGATTTTACAAGCTACTCAGGCTGTAAATAAGCAGCAAGTGAATGTGCCATGGCAGCATATTTTAGTGGATGAATTTCAGGATATTTCTGCTGCGCGTATGGCTTTATTAAACAGTTTAATTAAGCATGGTCATAAGGTGCGTTTTACCGCTGTAGGTGACGATTGGCAGTCAATTTATCGGTTTTCTGGTGGTAACTTAGCACTTACCACACGTTTTAATGAGTTAGTGGGTAGTCATTCGTTAACGTTGTTGCAAAAAACATTTAGATATAACAATAGTATAAGTGACGTAGCGGGGCGTTTTGTTATGCAAAACCCTGAGCAGTATAAAAAGCTCATTATTACTCATACACAAGTGGCTGAGCCTCAAGTTATTTTATTAGATGACGTGTACCAAGGTAAAAAGTCGTTAGAGCTAATAACCCAGCAAACTATCAATACTATTCAAAAACACCATGCAAACGCGAGTATTGCTGTATTGAGCCGTTATCGTTATACGCTCAACAAAGTGCAACAGCATTTAGCCTCACAACAAAAAAGTGCAAACGTAGCATTTTTAACCCTGCATAGCGCCAAAGGGTTAGAAGCAGATTACTGTATTATTATAGGGTTAGAGCAGGGGAAGTTTGGCTTTCCGAGCAGTCAGCAAAATAATCCGCTGCTGGAGGCTTTACTACCTAGCCAAGACACCTTTGCTTATTCAGAAGAGCGGCGTTTATTATATGTGGGGCTTACCCGAGCAAAACATAAGGCTTACTTAATTGCCGATGCTAAACAGCCGTCGTTATTTGTTAAAGAATTAATAAATGACAACTATCCAATTCATATTGCATCTACTTTGTTTAGCAAATAACAAAAAGCAATAGTATGCAGTGACTGTAACCAGAGGCTGTTGTTAAGCGCTAACTTGGTGAGTTAATTAATGGTTCATACTGATATAAATTAGCGTATTGACGTTGGTGTTCGGCAAATAAATAAGCTCTTAATTGTTCTTTACCAGTATGAATGTGTTTTATTTTAGCTGCAAGGCCATGCTTGCTTTGCCTGACAGGCTCAATATCCATAGATACAGATTCTTTATTTGGTAGGGTAAATTCTACGTGTTGAACTTTTGATAGGTTTTTGTGTTTACCGGTGGGCTTTAAAAATACACCTGTGCTTGAAATTGATTCAATGCAAAAGCCTTGGCTTTTAATATTTAAATGGCTCCAGCGCCAACTGCGTTGAGTGCCTTTAGTATCAATAACTTCAGGAGCGCTTAAAGTAGGTGTAATTGTGCCGGAGCTATTAATTTTTAAGTGTAGCGGAAACCACAGTTGGTAATGGGCAACCTCAGCCAGTAGAGTTAAATTGGCATTGCTAAGTAACTGCGCAATACTAACAGGCACACTGCTTTGCATGGTTAACATAGGCTCATGAGGTAATGCAGGTTTTTGATCGGATTTAAATAAGTCAGATAAAAAGTCTATTTCTTCAGCAGAAAAATCCATATCCCATACTCGGGTTGCCTAAAATATAAGCATAAGTTAAACAAAACACCGGCTCAATAAACAGCGTGTTTAATTTTGTTTAGTTAGTCTTTAACCGTTTTAGGTAGTTAGTATCTTTAGCTAAACAAAGCGATACGGCGCGTTATTAGCTTAACCCTAGAGCTAGATTAAGATATAAAGTTGCAGCCCAAGTTATTAAAAATTAACATGATGTAATTACAAGCCACTTTTTATTTGGGTTATATCATGACGCATGCATTTACACATTATAGACAACAACAATTGGTCCGCTTTTTAGCTGTGTTATTAAGCATTACGTTTTGTGCTAGTTTAACGGCCGCAGAGCAAAGCCAAACGTTAATTTTAGTTGGTAGCGAGCTAAGTAGCTGCAGTAGTTTAAACATGCAACAGTGCGATAAAAACACCCAAATAGCGGGTAAAGCAGAGCATTTATTTAGCGTTACGGCTGAAAAAGTTAAAAAAATCACTCAGCAGTGGCCGAGTACTAATCAAGAAGTTAAAAGCAGTACAGTTAAAGTTTTACTTGCGATAAAGGCTAAATCATCAACATCAATAACTAAGCCTGCACTGTTATGGCACTGGCGCGATATTGATAATACCCAGCTTAATAGCCTGTCGGAGCAAGAGTATCATTTTGTTATGGATATGCTTGAAGTGCCTCAGTTGAGTTCTCAAGGGCAGCGATTAGCGGAGCAAGTTAACCCTAGTTTGAATAATGAACCGGCTATAAACAATATACTGCAATTTATAACGGGTAGTTTAAAGGTAGCTAACGAGCAACCAAGTGTGTTGGCAATTACAGCAGCAAGCCGAGACCCTTATGCTGCTGCCGATTTTACTCAAGGTTTATTGAGCACGGCAAGTGTAAACAGCCAATGGTTAGCATTGACCCCTGCATTAGTTAAAGCAATTACTACAAACACCTGTGAAAAATTACCACAATATAGGCAATCAGAAATGCGCTTGTATAACCGTGAGGCTATTTATCCCGATCGCATCCAAGCAGAAAATACCCTTTGCAGTAATGGCGTTAATAGCTTGGTAAAGCTAATAAACAACAGTACAGGAGTGATTTTTAATAATGGCGAGCAAGACTTAACGCGCAGCGTACTGTTTGATGAAAACAACCAAGCTTACCCGTGGACTAAAGCATTGCAAACACGCCCTGTTGTTATAGGTAGCGGCGCGGGGGCGGCTATTCAAAGCGGTGGCAAAAACACAAGTGGTAACATAGCTACAATTACTAAAGGGTCGAGCCTTTTGGCTTTACAGGCAGATATTAACGATAGTTCTATGTTTAATCTTGCTGGTGGCCTTGCAACATTTAATTATGGCATGATCGATACTCACTTTAGTGAACAAAACCGTACATTAAGGTTGGCAACAGTACTTGATAAAACGCAACAAAAGTTTGGTTTTGGTATTGATGAAGCCACGGCATTAGTCGTTATAAAGTCATCCGCAGGTAACTTAATTACCGTAATAGGTAAAAGTGGTGTGGTATATTTAAAAGCAAAAGGCAATCAGCATTATAACTACTCATACTGGCCTGCAGGCAGCGTTATTGATATTGCAAATGAAGATTTTACCCTAAGCCAGCGCAGCATTAATAAAGCTTTAGCAAGTATTAAAATACCAGCATTACCGCTACAACGATTTGGCTCTATATTAACGAATGCAAAATTACGCTCACTTATTCAAGCTATGTGTTTAAGCCAAGAACAAAGTACAGTTGCCCAACAAGATCAGTTTATATTGAGCTTAAGTGTACAAGCTAACACTGCGTATCATCGTATTAATAAGGATCAATATGGCTGTGCTATAAGTCATTTAGAACTTGCAGTGAGTACATTTTAGTTCTGAAAGTTTACTAGAACGTGTTTAATTAAAACGGCCAAAATATTGTTTATAAAACTACATTGGCCGTATTAATAATTAGTAGCCAGCAGGGCGGCTATCACGCATGATAAAATCTAGTTTTATTTGCGCTTTTATTGGCTGCGACAGATCAGTTATTTCAATCATTTCGCATTCATCTCTGATCATTTCAGCTATTAGGCTCGGATAATGACGGCAGTCTTCGGGGCGGTCTAAGTAAATACTGCAAGTGTATTTATTTTGCGCTAGTGGGTTTGTTTTAGGCTCAACCTCTAAAAAAGGGCATCTGCTTAGCCTAACGCCCGATTTAGGATCGAACCATATTTCATTATTTTTAACAAATTCAAAGATTTCAGGGTTAAATATTTCCCATAAATCAATTTCTTCTTGGGTAGCACTCAAGTCGCCATCGCCGTATTTAATACAACATTTACCGCATTGATTACAGTCTTTCATAGTTTGCCAGTTAGCATAATAACCAGGCCACAGTGTAGCACTTATATTGATATGCGGTGTTGTTGGCGAAAAGGTTTAAGTTTCTACCAAGAGTATATAAAATAGCGAGCATATTGTATTACTAAGCTTTGCAGTACGCGGAGCATGATTAAAAGAGTTATAAAAAATGAGTGAAGAGCAAAGTGTAATTGATAACCTAGCCGACCTTGAAAGTTTTTTACTTAATGTAGAAAGCGGTGGTTTTGGCTTAAAAGGTGTTGCAGGCATTGGTATGGCAACAAATAACGCAGATGGCAGCCGCTTTGTAGCAGTATTTGACGATAATCAAAAGCTACTTTTAGCACGCATGATTACAGAAAACGTATTCCAAACAGGGCAAGACATGGTACGTAATGGTGTAGGGCGCAAGCATTAACTATAATAGTTAAAACGCCGCTTTAATTTAAACTGTTAAATTAAAGCGGCGTTTATTTTGTTTTTAGCCTATAAGCTTATTTAAGGTTTATAGGCGCTATCAACTTCAACAGCCTCATCTATAACTTATTAATAAATAATGGCAGGGTTTGGCTTATTCGGCGAACCTAACATTTCGCGATAAGATGGTGGCTGCAAACCTTCTCTGTCGGTAATATTAAAATGCTTAGCTATTTCGGCAGCAATTACAGTGTGCCCGTTAAGCTCGTCACCTTTAGGGTCATTAGCAATAGCATAAACAATATCACCAATAAATTCTGGTGACTCTGCGGTTGCCATAAACTGCTGGTATTGCTCTTTATCTAGTTTACCTATAATGGCCGAACGTTCGGTTAAGAGTGGCCCCATCCAAATAGATACAGCACGCATACCTGTGCCTTTAAAGTCTACCGCCATATCATGAGCAAGCTTATCAAGGCCCGCCTTTTGTGCACCATAAGCAGGCCCATGAATATAACAACTAGCACCAAATGATGAACCAAACATAATTAAGCCACTGTTATGCTTAGCCATTAGTTTTGCGCCATGCCAACTAGCCACGTAAGCAGAGCGTAAACCTACATCTAAAATTTTACCCGCATCAATCTCTTTTTCCCAAAATGGCTTTTGTTCAACTAATTGATCATGAATAAATGCAGCGTTATTAACCAAAATATCTAATCGGCCTTGCTCTTTTTCAACCTGAGCAAATAATGCGGCGGTTTGTGCATCGTCACTGTGATCGCACACCACAGCAATACCTATACCACCTGCTTGATTAATTTGCTCGGCAGTTTCATATACTGTTCCGGGTAATACCGAGCCATCCCACCCTAAAACTGAGCCTGTTTTTATACTGCGGCCAGTAACATAAACTGTCATGCCTTTTTTACCTAAAGCTAAGGCAATGCCTTTGCCTGCACCGCGACTAGCACCGGTTACAATGGCAACTTTTGCTTCTTCCTGTTGCATGAATTCCCTCACTTAAAAAACGACACATAAAAAATACTAAAGGTTAAATTAGCTAAACAGCTCAACTTAGTTTCGATAGCAGCCATATTGGTAATAAAGATATATTTGTATTGAAATTAGCATGTAAAGCCTTAGTATAAAAGCCTAGCTTAAAAATCAACCAAAAAACAAAGGACTGCTATGAAATATATAAAGACTACCGAGCAACGTTTACAGCAACTAGAAGACAAGCAATCAATATTAGAATTGAAATATCGCTACCTAAATGCCTGCGATGAAAAACAACCTGAGCTGGTAACTAATTGCTTTATTAGCGGCGAAGTAGATATTAACTTTGGTCACATTGGCCAATTTAATCGACGAGAAGATTTTGTGGCTGTTTTTAAAGATCTTGGTTGCCACGACCATATAGTTGATATGCATCACGCGCAAAACCCGGTTTTTTTAGAGCTCACCGACAATACAGCCAAGACTAAAATTAACCTTCGCTTTCAAAGTATCAACACCAAAGATAAGCTCCATGTGCAACTAGGTGGCTACTACCTCGACGAATTTGAAAAGCAAAGTGACGGTCAATGGCTGATCAGCAAAAGTGCATTTATAATAAACTCGGTAAGCATCAGTGATTTTTCAGGTGAATATAGCAAAGTGGTTTATAGCGGAAACTGCATGCCAAACTAGGTTACTGTAAATTTTTTAAAAATTCAGGAAAGGTAGCAATAAAGTAACTGAGCGTGTTGCGAAGTAATTGATTTTGGTTATTTAAAAGGCTTTTAAAGTTGGTCGGTATGGAGAGATATTAAACAGACACCCATCTTAATATTTGTAATATCAGTGTAATTAACTATGCTCTTTTTAGTGCAATAATTAAGCAGGGTGTCACATGGCTATCGCAAGAAAACGTCAGGTTAGTTTGGTCGATACAAAATACTACCACTGT
>NZ_JAATTW010000040.1:0-28433 GCF_013414205.1 Pseudoalteromonas sp. MIP2626 | reverse complement strand
GCGCCTTTCACCACCACCTAAATTAACTCGCTTTGGCTCATTAGATTTAGATGGAGCACTTGGCGCTATTGGGTAGAAGAAGGGATAGAAACACTTGGTTATACTTTAATTTTAATTTCAGCTATTGAGCTTGTACTTTTGTGTCGTAAACAGCTTAATAAACAGCATCACCATGTTGGCAATGGAGTAACTGACTAACCCAACTTAATTTTTTTGAGGTTAAGTTTGCTAATTGGTTTCATAAATCAATATACTAAGCTTGTTTGCAATTACTCGTATTTTGGAATTTATGATCAAAGATATACTACTACACCCAGTTCTTATCTCAGTGGTGGTGCTCACTATCGCATTTAGTTTAAAAGTACTTGTTGATAAGTTGGCGCGATATAGAGCAGAAAAAAAAGAAAAAGATACTCGCTACATTGCACACAATATTAAGCACTTTATTAACTTTACTATGGTTTTGTTACTGCTGTTTATATGGTCGACTGAGATTCAAAACTTTGCACTGTCTATAGCCGCTTTTGCCGTTGCTATTGTGCTTGCCACTAGAGAGTTTATTCAATGTGTAATTGGCTTTTTTTACTTAGTAACAACCCGCCCATTTAGAATTGGCGACTGGGTACAAGTTGGTGAATATTATGGCGAAGTAGCAGAGACCAACTGGATTAAAACCACCTTACATGAAATTGATATGCGAACTTATCAATTCTCTAGAAAAACAATATTTATTCCTAATAACAAATTAATTACCAGCCCAATAAAAAACTTAAACTTTGTTAAACGCTTTGCTACTCATCATTTTAATATTGTGCGTAAAGACAGCTTTAATCCGTACCCTATTTACGAAACTCTTCGCAATAAAGCCAAGCATTACTGCGAAGAGTTTGAAGAAGTGGCGAGCCGGTATAACTCTATTATCGAAAGAAAATTAGATGCAAAAATTTCAGGCCCAGAACCCGAAATTCACTTTGGTACTACTGAGTTAGGAGAATTTAGAGCAAGCTTCACCCTATTTTGCCCAACCGATAAAGCACTTGAAATAGAACATAAGTTAACTGAATGCTTTATGGAGCTGTGGTATAGCGAAGCAACTAAAAATAATATTAAGGGTTAAAGGTCTACTACTAAATTAATAGAAGTCGAACTTATTAAAGTGACTTTTTATCGAGGAAAACCCAGAGTTCAGAGCGAAGCTATGTCGCTGGGTAGCTCACTTAGGCGAAAGAGAAGAAATATGACTATCACTCTACTGCCTACTAATAAGGCTGCAGTAGAGTAATTATTCACGCTTATAAAATAAAAGTAGCCACCTTATCACTCAAATCAGCAGCGCGATCTTTAAGTACTTTTGCTTGGCTTAAATGGGTCAAAGCCGACTCAGTGATCTCATCAGTAACATCTTTTATAGCAACCGTATTTTGCGTTATTTCATTTGTTACTTGTGTTTGTTCTTCGGCTGCTATGGCTATTTGTCCTGCCATATCAGAAATTATATTAACCGCTTGAGTAATTTCTTCGAGGGCTTTCGCTGCAGCATTAACGTCATCAACACTATTATTAGCTAACCTTTTACTACTATCCATTAAACTAACAGCCTGCTTAGTCGTGTTTTGTAAAGTTTCGATAGTAGTATAAATTTCAGCAGTAGACTCTTGAGTGCGGCGAGATAGAACGCGTACTTCATCGGCAACAACGGCAAAGCCGCGACCGTGCTCACCGGCACGAGCAGCTTCAATAGCCGCATTGAGTGCTAATAAAATTTTAAGTAAATATCGTGAAACAAACAAAAAAACCCCGCATTTTATATGCGGGGCTTTTTTTTGTTAGCTAAATGGTTAGGTTTACACCATTGCAGCTTGTAGCTTTTTCATCGCTGTTTTTTCTAACTGGCGAACACGCTCAGCCGATACACTGTATTTTTCAGCAAGTTCTTGTAGCGTTGCTTTATCGTCGGTTAACCAACGTGCGCTTACAATGTCTTGCGAGCGTTCATCTAGCGTTTTAAGAGCGCTAAACAAACGAGTATGTGATTGTTCTTGCCATTGTTGCTGCTCAATATCGTCAGCTAAGTCAGCAGTGCCATCAGTTAAATACTGTACTGGTGAATAGGTGCTACTTGGTGCGCTGTCGTCGTCATCACCTGTAAGGTCAAAGCCCATGTCTTGGCCGCTCATGCGCGATTCCATTTCACGTACTTCTTTTTCACTCACACCTAGCTCGCTAGCTACTGTGCTAACTTCTGCTTGGTTAAACCAGCCTAAACGTTTTTTATTTTTACGAAGGTTAAAAAACAATTTACGTTGCGCTTTAGTGGTAGCAACTTTTACGATGCGCCAGTTTTTAAGTACAAACTCATGAATTTCTGCTTTAATCCAATGCACTGCAAACGATACTAAACGCACACCCACTTCTGGGTTGAAACGCTTTACCGCTTTCATCAGGCCAATATTACCTTCTTGGATTAAATCTGCTTGTGGCAAGCCATAACCCGAGTAGCCTTTTGCAATATGCGCTACAAAGCGTAAGTGCGACATAATGAGTTGCTTTGCAGCACTAAGATCACCTTCTTCCTGAAGACGTGTTGCCAGCTCTTGTTCTTGCTCTACTTTAAGCATAGGAATAGTGCTTACCGCTTGAAGGTAACCGTCCATGCTTGCGCTTTGCTGTCCAACTGTAAGTGCCATTGCGTATAAATCTTTACTCATTTTTCACCTCGGTGATAAACATTTGAAACCATCTTAGCACTCTTTACCTAAGAGTGCTAACCCCAATTTAAAACTTTTCTTAAGTATAAATCAAGTGGTTTATTGTATTTTTTAAGTCTACGCTAAGCGACTGAATAAGTGATGAATTAAGCCTGCTATAGCTTTAAAGCACTTTTATAAAAACTGCTTTAAAAAGAATAATATAAAAATGTGACCATTTTATGTCAGACCTTATCTGGCTCAATTTCTTTTATATAACGATTAACCGATAAGTACGAACCAATAAACCCTAAGCTAGTAGCAAGCAGTACCAGCGAGCCAAATTCTTTTAAGGTTAAGCCAATTAAAGAAAAACTAGTTTGGTAAACGCTTGCCACACTGCTAACCGCAGTTGATAGCCACCACATCATTAGCGCCACACATATAAATGCAAATAATCCGCCTATAACGCCATACCATATTCCGGTCCATAAAAAGGGGGCGTGAATAAAAGTATTAGTAGCGCCTACCAGCTTCATTACTTGTATTTCTTCTTTCTTATCCATAATAGATAAACGAATAGTGTTACCTATTATTAGCGTTACCGAGGTAAGCAGTAGCAGCGCAATAGTAATAACACTTTCTTTTAATAAGCTTAGCAATGCATTTAGACGCTCTAGCCAAGCAATGTCGAGCTTGCCAAAATCAACTTCTCGCTCACTTTCAAGCTTAGTTAAAAGTACTTTTGCGGCATTAGGTTGTCTGTGTCGCGACGTTGGTATAACGAGCACAACATCGGGTAACGGATTGCTATTTAAGTAGCTTAACGCCTGACCAAATCCAGATACTTGCTTAAACTCTTGTAGAGCTTGCTGCTTGGAAATAAAGGTCACGCTTTCTACTTCTGGGTAGAGTGCTAAGCGCTTTACTAAGGTTTGGGTTTCTTGCTCGTTCATGCTTTCTTTTACGAACAAAGAAATTTCGCTGGCCTCTTCAAAGCCACTGCTTACCTGTTGCACATTTTTAACCACTAAGTATAAGCTAGCTGGCAAGGTTAAGCTCAAACCCAGTACTGCAATAGTCATTAACGACGCTAGAGGTGTGCGCCACATCTCACCTAAGCTATGTACGCCTTGGCGAAAAATATTAATAATAAAAAAGTAACCGCCAGCAAATACTGATTTTTTTTGTTTATCGTTACTATTTTGACGACTTTTAAAAAGTAAACTCATAATGCGCCCTCGGCTAACGGATCTTGAATCATACGACCATCTTTTAGGGTTAAGCTGCGATACTTCATCCGGGCCACTAATCCTAGATCGTGGGTAGCAATAAGTACGGTTGTTCCATGGTTATTAAACTCTTCAAAAAGACGTAATATTTCCATTGAAAGCTCAGGATCTAGGTTACCCGTAGGTTCATCTGCTAATAATATTGGCGGGGAGTTAACAATTGCGCGGGCAATACCCACACGCTGCTGCTCGCCACCAGAGAGCATAGATGGGTGGCATTTAATTTTATCAATCAAACCTACCTTATCAAGCGCGCCATGCACACGCTTTGCAATTTGCTTATGGTGTGTGCCTTCAATGATCAAGGGCAGTGCTACGTTATCAAATATAGAGTAGCGCTCTAATAAGCGGTGGTTTTGAAATATAATGCCGATGTCGCGACGGGCATAAGGAATTTGCCGTGAGTTTACCTTGTTTAAATCTATACCGTTAATAAACACACTTCCAGCAGAAGGGCGTTCCATTAGGCTAATTAGTTTTAACAGCGTACTTTTACCCGCGCCACTGTGGCCGGTTAAAAACGCGAGTTCACCAGGCTTAATATGAAAGTTAACTTTTTCAAGAGCACGATGCCCGCCTGGATAGGTTTTACTTACTTGCTGAAAATTTATCATTTTTTATTATGCCAACACTATTAAGTATCAATAAAGCTGGTATTCCTCGCAATTAAAAAGGGAGCAAGCTCCCTCTTTTGGTAAATAAAAGTTCCACCTTTTAAAGGTGTGTTATAAACCACACCTACAGAACCGGAAAATCAAAGTACAAACATGACCATTTGGGTGAAGCTTTCACTTTATGAGCGTCGCGCTGATCACTTTTCAACGCTTGTACTAATAGCTTGCTAAGCTTTAAGCGTCGTCTTCATCTTGGCTAAATAGCGCATCAATAAAGTCATCGCTTTTAAAGGCGCGTAAATCATCAATACTTTCACCCACACCAATATAACGAATTGGAATGTTAAACTTATCTGCTACCGCAAAAATAACACCGCCTTTTGCCGTGCCATCTAGTTTTGAAAGAGTAATACCGGTTAAACCAACGCATTGATTAAACAAGTTTACCTGGCTAATTGCATTTTGCCCTGTGCCCGCATCAATAGTTAACATTACTTCGTGCGGCGCGTCAGGATCAATTTTTTTCATTACTCGCGCTATTTTTTCAAGCTCTTGCATTAAGTTGTCTTTATTTTGCAAGCGCCCTGCTGTATCTGCGATTAATACGTCAACGTTACGCGCTTTTGCCGCTTGAAAAGCATCAAAAATAACAGACGCACTGTCAGCACCAGTATGCTGTGCAATAACAGGAATACTATTACGTTCGCCCCATACTTGTAGTTGCTCAACCGCTGCGGCTCTAAATGTATCACCCGCAGCAAGCATGACCGACTTGCCTTCGCTTTGAAATTGCTTAGCCAATTTACCAATGGTCGTCGTTTTACCTACACCGTTAACACCTACCATTAATATAACAAATGGTTTTTTATCGGCTGGAATAACCAACGGCTGCTCTGCAGTTTTAAGCATTACGGCCATTTCTTGTTTCATTAGCTCATAAAGTGCGTCACCGTCTTTTAATTGCTTACGGTTTGCCGCATCAGTTAGGCGGTCTATTAACTTCATGGTGGTATCAACGCCTAAATCGGCGGTGAGTAATTGCGTTTCTAGCTCTTCAAATAAATCATCGTCTATTTTTTTACCGCTAAATATGGAAGCAAAACCAGAACCAATATTAACGCGAGTTTTTAATAAACCTTTTTTAAGGCGAGAGAAAAAACCTTCTTTTTTAGGTTTCTCTACTTTTTGAGCTGCTTCGCTTGCAAGTTCATCTGCAATACGCTGCTGCTCTAAGCGCTCAGCTTCAGCTTGCTCTGCTGCAATACGCTGCTGTTCTAACCGCTCAGCTTCTGCTCGCTCTGCTGCAATACGTGCTTGTTCTAAACGCTCTGCCTCTGCTTGTTCAGCTGCAATACGCTGTTGTTCTAATCGCTCAGCTTCTGCTTGCTCTGCTGCAATTCGTGCTTGTTCTAAACGCTCAGCTTCTGCTTGCTCTGCTGCAATACGTACTTGCTCTAAACGTTCAGCTTCTGCTTGCTCTGCTGCAATTCGTGCTTGCTCTAAACGCTCAGCTTCAGCTTCAGCTTCAGCTTGCTCTGCTGCAATGCGTGCTTGCTCTAAACGCTCAGCTTCTGCTTGCTCTGCTGCAATACGTGTTTGCTCTAAACGCTCAGCTTCTGCTTGCTCTGCTGCAATAAGTGTTTGCTCTAAACGCTCAGCTTCAGCCTTTTCCACTGCTGCTTTTTCTTGATCAAGGCGTATCTGCGCTTCTTGCTCTGCTAAACGCTGCTGTTGCTCTAGCTGTAATGCATGAGCATCGGCTTGCTGTTTTGCGAGTAACTCTGCATTGGCTTGTTCAATCGCTAGCTTTTCAGCTTGCTCTCTCTGTGCTTGCTCGGCTGCAAGTTTTTGCTGTTCTAAACGCTCAGCTTCAGCTTGTTCAGTTGCAATACGTGTTTGCTCTAAACGCTCAGCGTCAGCCTTTTCCGCTGCTGCTTTTTCTTGTTCAAGGCGTATCTGCACTTCTTGCTCTGCTAAACGCTGCTGTTGCTCTAACTGTAATGCATGAGCATCTGCTTGCTGTTTTACGATTAACTCAGCATTGGCTTTTTCAATCGCTAGCTTTTCAGCTTGCTCTCTCTGTGCTTGCTCGGCTGCAAGTTTTTGCTGCTCTAATCGCTCAGCTTCAGCTTGCTCTGCTACAATACGTGCTTGCTCTAAACGCTCAGCCTCTGCTTGTTCTGCTGCTGCTTTTTCTTGCTCAAGGCGCATCTGCGCTTCTTGCTCTGCTAAACGCTGCTGTTGCTCTAGCTTTAATGCATGAGCATCGGCTTGCTGTTTTGCGAGTAACTCAGCATTGGCTTTTTCAATCGCTAGCTTTTCGGCTTGCTCTTTTTGGACTTGCTCCGCTGCTATTTTTTCTGCAGCCTCTTGCTCCGCTTTTTCAGCGACCAGTCGCTGTTGCTCTAAATGCTCTGCTTTAGCTTTTTCTGCTGCTAAGCGCGCTTGCTGTTGGTTATCGGCCTCTTGGGCACTTTGTTCCGCTTGTTGTTTTTTATCTGACTTACCAAAACCTAACCAAGACAGTAATTTACTTTTTTTTGCCATACTTGCTAATAACCACTTATAAAAATCTGATAAACTAACGATAATAATAGTATGTGCGTTAACTGCTATTTTAAACTGTTTAAAGGCACAATCTATTGTCTAGGATGCTTATACTACCACTTTTAATGCAGTTGAAAAATAATACGCTATGATATGATTGCAATATTATCTGAGCTAGATAGCAGATACCAATTTTTAGTGAGCTAAATGAGAAAAAAAACAACACAAAATAAAGTAACTAGCAAATCCAGCGATGGCTTTATTAGAGTGATCAGTGGCCAATTTAGAGGCCGAAAGCTGCCCGTTAAAGACGTACAAGGGCTGCGCCCAACAACCGATCGTATAAAAGAAACAGTGTTTAATTGGTTAATGCAAGATACCCGAGAGGCAAATGTGCTCGACTGTTTTGCTGGTTCTGGCGGTTTAGGTTTTGAGGCACTGTCGCGATTTGCTAAAAGCGCTACTTTTGTTGAACTTGACGCTGCCGCAGCAAAGCAAATTGAGCTAAACATTAGCACTTTAAAGCTGCAAAACGCACACGTAAAACATACCAATACACTGGCATTTTTAGAGCAAATTAATAGTAATGAGCCATTTAATCTAGTTTTTGTTGACCCGCCATTTCGTAAAAACTTGGCACAATCGAGCGCTGATTTACTAGAAAACAATCAATGGCTAAGCAGTGACGCTTTAATTTACATTGAGGTAGAAAGCGAGTTAAGCACCTTTACTGCACCAATCAACTGGTTGTTAATTAAAGAAAAAAAGGCTGGGCAAGTTTTTTGTCGTTTGTATCAACGCCAAGTAAATTAACACTGTTTTAGATGCCAGCTTTCTGTTAATATTATCCTTTACATGTGGTGTTGCTTCGGATTACAATACCGCACCATTTTTGAACCACTTGATCAATGTTTGATCAACTTGAGCAACGCTCATAATTTAGGTAGGTGAATTTTTAATGCCAGTAATTAAAGTAAGAGAGAACGAACCGTTTGACGTAGCACTTCGTCGCTTCAAGCGTTCATGTGAAAAAGCAGGAATCCTTTCAGAAGTTCGTCGTCGCGAGCACTATGAAAAACCAACAGCTGAGCGTAAGCGTAAAAAAGCTGCTGCAGTAAAACGTCACATGAAAAAACTTTCTCGTGATAACGCACGTCGCGTTAAATTATACTAATATATTAGGTCTTGTATAAATGAGCCTTTTAATAACGCTAAAAGATGCGCAAAAAGATGCGATGAGAGCCAAAGACAAATTACGTCTTAACCCTATTCGCATGGTACTTGCTGAAGTCATGAAACGTGAAAAAGACGAGCAAATA
Source organism: Pseudoalteromonas sp. MIP2626 (assembly GCF_013414205.1). Lineage (NCBI taxonomy): Bacteria > Pseudomonadati > Pseudomonadota > Gammaproteobacteria > Alteromonadales > Pseudoalteromonadaceae > Pseudoalteromonas > Pseudoalteromonas sp. MIP2626. The sequence goes on along the minus strand of NZ_JAATTW010000040.1, from coordinate 19,974 downwards.
ACACTAGACGACGCAGGTATTACCTCCGTTATAGTGAAGCTTGTTAAACAACGTCGTGACTCTTACACTCAGTACAAAGATGCTGGGCGTGATGATTTAGCTGATATTGAAGCCAATGAAATAGTAGCACTTGAAACTTTCTTACCTCAAAAATTGAGCGAAGAAGAAATAATTGCTCTCATTGATGCGGCTATTGCTGACACTAACGCAGCAGGTATGCAAGACATGGGTAAAGTAATGGGTATAATCAAAAGCAAAGCTGAAGGTCGCGCCGATATGGGCAAAATCTCTGGTTTAATTAAGCAACGATTAACAGCCTAGTACTCCCACATACATTAAGTATGATTGAAGTAAACCGAGCCTAGAGCTCGGTTTCTTTGTTTTTGTATCCGATTTGTGTTCAAATCTACAAACGTGCTATTTGCACCCGCCCTATTTAATAGCAATTAATATATGCGTATAAAATCGTTTGATTTTATTTGTAGGGTTATAAACTTAATCTCGCTTTCATTGTTATTCTAATTATCTCAGGACGTTATTTTACTAATGGCTGGAAAGATCCCACGTAATTTTATAGATGACTTGCTTGCCAGAACCGATATTGTCGACCTGATAGACTCAAAAGTAGGTCTTAAAAAAGCCGGTAAAGACTACCAAGCTTGCTGCCCTTTTCATAACGAAAAATCGCCTTCGTTCACCGTCTCCCAAGATAAACAGTTTTATCACTGCTTTGGCTGTGGCGTTAACGGTAATGCTATTTCGTTTGTTATGGAATACGAAAAACTTGAGTTTGTTGATGCTATTGAAGAGCTTGCAAGTTTACTTAATTTAGAAGTTCCCCGTGAGCAAGGTAGCGGCTCGGCACCTGAGCGTACTGCAGCGCAAAAACGCTCTGATTACGATTTAATGCTCCATACTGCAAGGTTTTATCAACACCAGTTAAAGCACCATAGTAATTCTGCCGCTGTTATTGAATACGTTAAAGGCCGGGGCTTAAGCGGCGAAATAGTTAAAAAGTTCATGATAGGTTATGCACCAAGTGAATGGGATGGTTTGTGCCTACAACTTGGCCGTAACAAAGAACAAAAAGAGCAATTGGTAGAGCTAAAACTCGCCTCAGAAAAAACACCTGGCAGACAGTTTGACTTTTTTCGCGATCGATTAATGTTCCCTATTCGCGATAAACGTGGCCGCGTAGTTGCCTTTGGTGGGCGCGTAATGCAAGCCGATCAAGGCCCTAAATATTTAAACTCGCCAGAGACACGTATTTTTCATAAAGGCTTTGAACTCTATGGTTTATATGAAGCTAAACAAGCACACAAAAAGCTCGACCATGTACTGATTGTTGAAGGCTATATGGATGTGGTGGCGCTGGCAGAGCAAGGTATTGAATATGCCGTTGCAGCACTTGGGACAGCAACAACCAGTGAGCATATGCACACTCTATTTAGAACAACAGATAAAGTAATTTGTTGTTACGATGGTGACCGTGCAGGGCGTGATGCAGCTTGGCGTGCGCTCGAAAACGCACTGCCTTATTTAAATGATGGTAAAGCATTAAACTTTGTATTTTTACCCGACGGCGAAGACCCCGACTCCTTAGTACAAGCCGAAGGTAAAGATAAGTTTGAACAACGCTTAAATGCAGCCGATGATTTCACTAAAGTGTTATTCAATAAGCTCAGCCTAGAAATAGATTTAACGCTTGATTCGGGTAAAGCCAAGTTACTTAGTGCCGCATTACCATTAATTGAAAAAATTCCTAGTGAGTTTTATCAAGAAAATATTCTTGAGCAGCTCGGGCGATTAATTGGCCGTACTCGTGAGCAACTCAATAATCGCTTAAAAACACCTAAGCAACAGCATTCAATTGAGCGAAAATTTAAAATAACCCCCATGCGCCAAGCAATCGGTATTTTAATTCAACATCCGCAAATGGCTAAAAGCGTGCCCTATTTGCCCGATTTAGCACAAATGAATATTGCCGGCATTGGTTTGCTACTGCGCTTACAACATCAAGCGTTGCAAAAAGAAGATGTTACCACGGCGCAGTTGCTCGAGTTCTTTAGAGGCACTGACGATTATGACCCGCTAACTAAGCTGGCAACGTGGCAACATCAAATAAATGAAGAGCGTTTAGAGACTGTTTTTCAAAATACTTTTAAATTTATTGAAGATCAGTGTTTAAATTATCGACTAGAGACCCTATTAATAAAGGATAAGACGCAAGGTCTAAATAGCGATGAAAGACTTGAATGTCATTTGTTAATGACAGCGTTAAAAGCGACTAACAGCTAGTCAAATTTGATTTAAACTGTTATACTACGCTATTCACTGCGTCACATTATTCTAGTTTAGCTTTAAGGCAAACTACATGATGGCGCCTGTTGTATCAACTTATCAGAGTGGAAGAAAAAATCTCTATGGATCCAACTCCTCAGTCACAATTAAAACTTCTGATTCTAAAAGGTAAAGAGCAAGGCTACTTAACTTTTGCAGAAGTAAATGATCACCTTCCACAAGATATTATAGACTCAGATCAAGTAGAAGATATCATTAGCATGATTAATGACATGGGTATCAAGGTTAGCGAAAACGCGCCAGATGCCGATGAACTAATGATGCAAGAAACAACGACAGACGAAGACGCAGCTGAAGCTGCCGCTGCAGCCCTTGCGACCGTAGAAAAAGAGATCGGCCGCACAACGGATCCGGTACGCATGTACATGCGTGAAATGGGTACTGTTGAACTTCTGACCCGTGAAGGCGAAATTGTAATCGCTAAGCGTATTGAAGAAGGCATTAACCAAGTACAAATTTCGGTTGCTGAATACCCTGAAGCAATTACTTACCTACTCGAGCAGTGGGATAAGTTTGAAGCAGAAGAAATGCGCCTTAGCGATATTATCGTTGGCTTTATTGATCCTAATGAAGACACAGCGCCAATTTCGGCAACTAATATTGGTTCAGAATTAAGTGCAAAACAACTTAATGACGACGATAAAGACGATGACGACAGCGACGAAGATGATGAAGACGAAGAAGAAGTAGACACAGGACCAGATCCTGAAGAAGCACGTGTTCATTTTGAAAATTTACGTGATTTATATAATAAAGCACGTGAAACGTTTGAAGCTAAAGGTCGCTCGCACCCAGATTCTCTTGCCGCTATATTTGAAATTGGTGAGTTATTCAAAACCTTTAAATTAATACCTAAGCAATTTGATCGCATGGTTAATAACATGCGTGAAATGATGGACAGAGTTCGCGTTCAAGAACGTCTCATCATGAAACAAGCAGTACAAATTGCTAAGTTACCAAAGAAAACGTTTGTTAAGCACTTTGCTAATAACGAAACGGATGCTACTTGGGTTGATTTAGAAATTGCAGCTAACGAAAAGTACTCGGCAAAACTTGAAGAAGTTAAGCCTGAGATCATTCGTAGTCTGAATAAATTACGTGTTATTGAAAGTAGCACTGGCTTAAATATTGAGCGTATAAAAGACATAAACCGTCGTATGAGTATTGGTGAAGCTAAAGCTCGCCGTGCGAAAAAAGAGATGGTTGAAGCTAACTTACGTTTGGTAATTTCAATTGCTAAAAAATATACAAACCGTGGTTTACAGTTCTTGGATTTAATTCAAGAAGGTAATATTGGTTTGATGAAAGCCGTTGATAAGTTTGAATATCGCCGTGGTTATAAGTTTTCGACTTATGCTACGTGGTGGATACGCCAAGCAATTACGCGCTCTATTGCTGACCAAGCAAGAACGATCCGTATTCCGGTACATATGATTGAAACGATTAATAAACTTAACCGTATTTCACGTCAAATGTTACAAGAAATGGGCCGTGAGCCAAATCCAGAAGAATTAGCTGAACGCATGATGATGCCTGAAGACAAAGTTCGTAAGGTACTTAAAATTGCTAAAGAGCCAATTTCGATGGAAACACCGATTGGTGATGATGAAGATTCGCATTTAGGTGACTTTATCGAAGATACAACCATTGATTCGCCAATTGATTCGGCAACTATGGAGTCGCTTCGTGGCGCAACTAACGACGTACTTGCTGGCCTAACAGCCCGTGAAGCTAAAGTACTGCGTATGCGTTTTGGTATTGATATGAATACCGACCACACCTTAGAAGAAGTAGGTAAGCAGTTTGACGTAACACGTGAACGTATTCGTCAAATAGAAGCAAAGGCGCTGCGTAAATTACGTCACCCTTCTCGCTCTGATTTACTGAAAAGCTTTTTAGACGCTAAATAATAAGCGGCTAATACATATTAAAACTAAAAAGGCCGCTCTTGCGGCCTTTTTTCTATTTACCCCCTTTATCTGGAAATAAACATGGCTTGGATCCAAATTCGTATTAACGCCAACGCTAATAATGCTGATTTAATTAGTGATCTACTAGTTGAAGCTGGTAGTGCATCGGTTACTTTTATTGACGCCAAAGACACGCCTATCTATGAGCCTAAAATAGGCACTGTGCAATTTTGGGCCGATACTACGGTAATAGGCTTATTTGATGCTAATCACGATATGGATAGCGTTGTAGCGCTGTTAAACGCAGATAAATCAGTTGCGCAAAATCTAACATATAAAATAGAACAACTTGAAGACAAAGATTGGGAACGTGAGTGGATGGATAACTTTCACCCAATCCAGTTTGGCAAAAGACTTTGGATTTGCCCAAGCTGGCGCGATATTCCTGATCCAGATGCAGTAAACGTATTACTCGACCCAGGCCTTGCATTTGGTACCGGCACTCACGCGACTACCGCATTGTGTTTAAAATGGCTAGAAAGCCAAGACTTAACCGGTAAAACCGTGGTTGATTTTGGTTGTGGCTCGGGCATTTTGGGCATTGCTGCTATTAAACTTGGCGCAGAGCGCATGATTGGTATAGATATAGACCCGCAAGCACTAGAAGCGAGCTTAGATAATGCTAACCGTAATGGTGTTGCCGACAAATTAGAAGTATACCTGCCAGAAAACCAACCTGAATTTAGTGCCGATATAGTCGTTGCTAATATTTTAGCGCAACCGTTACGTGAACTACATAGTGTTATTTTAGGGTTATTAAAACCCGGTGGCAAAATAGCTATGTCGGGAATTTTAACCGAGCAAGCGCAATCGGTTGCCGATGTTTATGCCCCCTTTATTGAGCTGGACGACATTGCTATTGAAGGTGATTGGACCCGTGTAAGTGGCACTAAAAAAGCATAAGCACTGCCCAACGCTATTTAGAGCTTTTACTTAAAACAAGCATCTGAAGCCTGTATTTAACAGGCTTTACCATTTATTTACAAAATAAAATTTATCTCTATTTTATACTAAAAATAAAAGCTGCTTAAATTTCAAACAAATAAACCGCTTTGTCATACGGTTATCAAATGTCAATACGAAAAGGGCAAAAAAAAGTTACTTTTGTTCAATTTATAGCCTTTGATTTTTGCTAAAAAAACCGTAAACTTAGCGCCCCTTGAAAAGAGGCCTATTGAATATAGTGCGTATCGGTAAATACCAACTTGAGAATAACGTAATTGTCGCGCCTATGGCCGGTATTACAGATAGACCATTTAGACAACTTTGTCGCCGCTTAGGTGCGGGGCTTGCTGTGTCTGAAATGTTATCATCGAATCCTGATGTTTGGAAAACCGAAAAATCGATGAACCGTATGGATCACAGCGGTGAGTCGGGAATACGCGCGGTGCAAATTGCAGGAGCTGATCCTGAACTTATGGCACAGGCCGCACAATTCAATGTTGCTAATGGTGCACAAATCATAGATATCAATATGGGGTGCCCAGCAAAAAAAGTGAACAAGAAACTCGCTGGCTCTGCTTTATTACAGTTTCCTGAACTTGTGGAAGAGATTATTGATGCAGTCGTTAATGCTGTTGATATACCTGTAACACTTAAAATCCGTACTGGATGGGATCTGGATAACCGTAATGGTGTAGAGATTGCGAGAATAGCTGAACGTTATGGCATAGCGTCACTTGCCGTACATGGGCGCACACGCGCATGTATGTACAAGGGTGAAGCTGAGTACGCCACGATTAGGGACATTAAACGTTCGGTGTCGATTCCTGTGGTTGCAAACGGTGATATTACATCACCAGAAAAAGCAAAGCAGGTATTAGATTATACGGGTGCAGATGCCATTATGATTGGCCGAGCCGCCCAAGGTCGCCCTTGGATATTTAGGGAGATAGACCACTATTTGCGAACCGGAGAGCATTTACAGCCACCTGCTATTGCAGAGGTGCGCAGTATTTTAATGGAGCATTTAACTAATCTCCATACGTTTTACGGTGAGCCAATGGGAGCGCGAATTGCTCGTAAGCATGTATCTTGGTATTTGCAAACCCATGACCGTGATGGTCAGTTTAGGCGAGTATTTAATACGATCGACAACCCACTTACACAAGTTGACGTATTAGAGCAATACTTTAAAACACTAGCAGCTAACTAAGAAAGAAAGAGATTAAATAATGTTCGAACAAAACGTGACTTCTCCATTTATCACTAACCCTCATGTTCAGGCACACGAGAAACCGCAGCCATTACGTGACGCAGTAAAGAAAGCTGTTCACCACTATTTAAAGCAGCTTAACGGTCAAGATGTGCAAGACGTTTACGACCTTGTTCTTTCAGAGCTAGAAGCGCCATTACTGGAAGAAGTAATGACGTATACACGTGGTAACCAAACACGTGCAGCAATTTTACTAGGTATCAACCGTGGTACTTTACGTAAAAAGCTTAAAAAATACGGCATGAACTAATACTTTTTGTATTGACTGGTAAGCATGCTTACTAAGCCAATACATAGGGTATAAATTAATAGCTATTTATGGCCGTTAATTTATATAAAAGCACCTTAGGGTGCTTTTTTTATGCCTGCTATTTAACCTGATTTCCAGCTAGTAAACCTATCTTTAGCAGCTATTTTCAACGCACTGAGTTAGTTATTTAATAAGCTAAAATGCTCATGTTTTAGTTGGTTGGTGTCACTAAGCGTTAGTATTATTCATGTAGATTGGCGTTACCTTTTAAGCATAATTTAGGTTAAGTACTCAATTATGCTAGTAATAAATGCATAACATAAGGTTTAACCTTAGTTAATCCATAAGGAGCTGCATTATTGCTACAAGTGCTAATTGCAAAATGCTCACCCTTAATAAGTCGTTTTTTGAGTTGTTATCAGTTAAAATGCCCGCTTCTAAGCTAGCTCATAAACTGAGGAAATCAAACTACAATGGATACACATCGTCCCATTCGTCGCGCACTATTAAGTGTGTCTGATAAAACCGGTATAGTTGAATTTGCCCGCGCATTAGAAGCGCAAGGTGTTGATATTTTATCAACTGGCGGTACCTGTAAACTACTTGCTGATAACGGCATAAAAGTCACTGAAGTATCAGATCACACAGGTCACCCAGAAATCATGGATGGCCGCGTAAAAACACTTCATCCAAAAATTCACGGCGGCATTTTAGCGCGTCGCGGACAAGATGAAAGCGTAATGGCAGAAAACAATATTTCTGCTATCGACATTGTTGTAGTTAACTTATACCCCTTTGCGAATACTGTCGCTCAAGAAAACTGCAGCCTTGAAGATGCTATTGAAAACATAGATATTGGCGGCCCGACTATGGTTCGCGCAGCGGCTAAAAATCATAAAGACGTTACTATTGTGGTAAACGCCAGCGACTACGACCGCGTGATCAGCGAAATGCAAAGCAATAAGGGTTCTACTACCTATAAAACCCGTTTTGACCTTGCTATAGCAGCCTACGAGCACACCGCTCAGTACGATGGCATGATTGCTAATTACTTCGGTAAAATGGTTCCTGATTACACAGAGGAAGCCGCCGAAGATACTAAGTTCCCACGCACTATCAATATGCAGTTCACTAAAAAGCAAGATATGCGCTACGGCGAAAACTCGCATCAAGACGCGGCTTTCTATGTTGAAAACGATATTGTTGAAGCTTCAGTAGCAACAGCAACTCAGCTGCAAGGTAAAGCGTTATCTTTCAACAACATTGCTGATACCGATGCTGCGCTTGAGTGTGTTAAAGAATTTGACGTACCAGCCTGTGTAATCGTAAAACATGCAAACCCATGTGGCGTGTCTATCGGTAGCAATATTCTTGAAGCATATGAACGTGCTTTTAAAACCGACCCTACGTCGGCATTTGGTGGCATTATTGCCTTTAACCAAGAGTTAGATGCAGCAACCGCGGAAGCAATTGTTGAGCGTCAATTTGTGGAAGTAATTATTGCTCCTAGCGTATCTGACGCTGCAGCCAAAATTGTTTCGGCTAAACAAAACGTACGTTTATTAGTATGTGGACAGTGGACAGGTAAAGCCGCAGGCCAAGATATTAAACGCGTTAATGGCGGTATTTTAGTGCAAGACCGCGACTTAGGCATGGTAACGCAAGGCGATTTAAAAGTTGTATCTAAGCGTCAACCTACTGAGCAAGAGCTTAAAGACTTATTATTTTGCTGGAAAGTAGCTAAATTTGTTAAATCTAACGCCATTGTATATGCCCGTGACGGTATGACAATCGGTGTAGGCGCGGGCCAAATGAGCCGCGTTTACTCGGCTAAAATTGCCGGTATTAAAGCAGCAGATGAAAACCTTGAAGTTAAAGGTTCAGTTATGGCATCGGATGCATTCTTCCCATTTCGTGATGGTATTGACGCAGCTGCAGCCGCTGGCATAACGGCAGTAATTCAGCCAGGTGGCTCAATGCGTGATGCAGAAGTGATTGCCGCAGCAGACGAAGCTGGCATGGCAATGGTACTTACTGGTATGCGCCACTTCCGCCACTAATCACTTATAGAGCTAAACACTGAAGTTTGAGTTTAGCTCTGTTTGTTTGCAATCAATTAACGTATTCTGATTGTTCATTAAACTAACAGTGAAGAATAAAATGATGAAATTTGCTTTAAAATCTATACTTGTCGCCACTATTGCGCTTAGCTCTGCAGCAAGCTTGGCTCATAACCACAGTGAAAACTCATTAGTTGCTAATGCACTTAATTATGAGCAGCGCGCTGCTAAAAACAGTGAGCGTGACAAGTTTCGTCATCCAGCACAAACGCTGGCATTTTTTGGCTTAAAGCCGAATATGAGCGTGGTAGAAATATCGCCCGGTGGTGGTTGGTACAGCGAAATTTTAGCGCCTGTACTCAAAGATAATGGCAAATTTTACGCCGCGCATTTTCCAAAAGATGCGACTGGCTTTTATCAGCGTTCTCGCTCTGAGTTTGAACAAAAAGTAACGCAAGACCCACGTTTTAGTAAAGTAATAGTAACTGAGTTTGCTCCTGTTACTCACACCGAACTTGCCCCTGCAAATAGCGCCGATATGGTACTTACCTTTAGAAATGTGCATAACTGGTATATGGGTAAAAATAAAGACGGCGCACTTAGTGCGTTTAAATCTTTTTATACCGCGCTCAAACCAGGTGGCACCTTAGGTGTAGTGGAGCATAGATTGCCTGAAGCACGCGCCGATGACGATCAAAAAAGCAGTGGTTACATGAAGCAAAGCTACGTAATTGAAATAGCTAAACAAGCTGGGTTTGAATTAGTTGCTAGTAGTGAAATAAATGCTAACCCAAAAGATACAGCCGATCACCCTAAAGGGGTATGGACGCTACCACCAAGCTTACGTTTAGGCGAGCAAGATGCCGATAAATATAAAGCTATTGGTGAGAGTGACCGCATGACGCTGAAATTTAAAAAACCGCTTTAAATAGGAATTTTTCGCCATGAATGTTTTAGTCATTGGCAGCGGCGGCCGCGAACACGCTCTTGCGTTTAAAGCCGCTCAAAACACCAAAGTAAACACAGTATTTGTAGCCCCTGGTAATGCGGGCACAGCACTTGAGCCAAAACTTGAGAACGTTGCAATAAATGTTGACGACTTAGACGGTTTACTTCAGTTTGCACAACAAAATAATGTTGAGCTTACTATTGTAGGCCCTGAGATCCCGTTAGTATTAGGTGTGGTTGATAAGTTTCGTGAACACGGCCTAGCTATATTTGGCCCAACAGCGGGCGCAGCTCAGCTTGAAGGCTCAAAGTCGTTTACTAAAGACTTTTTAGCGCGTCACAATATCCCTAGTGGCGATTACCAAACCTTTGAACAGGTTGCCCCTGCCCTTGCTTATTTAAAAGAAAAAGGCGCGCCAATTGTAATCAAAGCAGATGGTTTAGCCGCAGGTAAAGGCGTTATTGTTGCGATGACTGAAGCCGAGGCTGAAGATGCTATTCGTGACATGCTTGCGGGTAATGCTTTTGGTGATGCTGGTAGCCGCGTAGTTATCGAAGAGTTTTTAGAAGGTGAAGAAGCGTCTTTCATTGTGATGGTAGATGGCAAAAACGTATTACCATTTGCCACTAGCCAAGATCATAAACGCGCTTACAATGGCGATGCTGGCCCTAACACTGGCGGTATGGGTGCTTATTCACCTGCGCCAGTAGTTACCGATGAAATTCATCAGCGTATTATGAACGAAGTGATTTACCCAACGGTAGAGGGCATGGCGAGCGAGGGTCATCCGTACACAGGCTTTTTATACGCTGGCTTAATGATAGATACCGATGGCACGCCAAAAGTAATTGAGTATAACTGTCGTTTTGGCGACCCGGAAACTCAACCTATGATGCTACGTTTGCAATCAGACTTAGTCGAGTTAATTGAAGCGGCTAATCGTGTTGAACTGGATAAAACCACCATTGAGTTTGATCCACGTGCAGCCGTTGGTGTAGTACTGGCCGCTAAAGGCTATCCTGGTGATTATCCTAAAGGCGATGTTATATCGGGTTTACAGGTTGACTACCCTGCTGGCGAAAAAGTATTTCATGCTGGTACTAAACAAAACGGTAATGACGTAGTAACTGCGGGCGGACGTGTATTATGTGCCACCGCACTGGGTAATACCGTAACCGAAGCGCAGCAACGCGCTTACGAGCTAATAAAGCAACTCAGCTGGGATGGCATGGAATATCGTACTGATATTGCATATCGTGCTATTGCGAGAGAGCAAAATAGTTAAATATAACCTATTGGTTAATATTACTATTAAATGTAAACATCAAAAGCGCAGCTTGTCTGCGCTTTTTTAGTGCTACACTATTTGAAAGGATCAAAAAAAGCACAGCATAATTTGGAATTTAAAACGTTACGTTATCATGCGCTAGCCGCAGCAATACTTATATTAATATTTTTTATCAACTTTTGCCGTAATACACCGCTCCTTTAGGTCGGTGATATAAGGCAATAGTCGCGAAGCGACTAAGTGGGTTGTTCCTTTTTAATCATACTGTATATAATAACAGTATGGTTATTCGCAAAGCTTATAAATTTCGTTTAAAAACAACACCCGATATTAACGCTAAAATGGTGCAATATGCGGGAAATTGTCGATTCTTGTGGAATAAAGCCTTAGCGATTAACTTATTTAAGTTACAGAATAAACAAAAAATTTGCTACTACCAAGAGTTGGATTTCTTTTCCAAACTTTGGAAAAAAAAGCGAGGAGTATGGCTTTTTAACACTATCGCCCGCACAAACTATCCAACAAACATTAAAACAGCTTGAACGCGCCTTTAAAGATGCATTCGATAAAAACCAACCACTCAAACGGATGCCTACTTTTAAGAAAAAAGGAGAGGTGAATAGCTTTAGTTTTCCTCAAGGCTTTAAAATCGACAAGAATGGGAAACGTATTTTTTTACCTAAAATCGGTTGGGTTAATGTTAGAAAAAGCCAAGCTATTTTAGGAAAAGCTAAAAACGTCACTGTTTCACAAAAAGGAAAGCACTGGTTTGTTTCAATCCAAGTTGAACAAGAAGTAGCACCACCTAAGCACCCATCAAACGCCATGATTGGGGGAGATTTAGGCGTGAAACACCTAATTACCCTTTCTGATGGCAGTTTTGTGGAGCCGATAGATACCAGTAAACAGACAATCAGGATCAAACGATTACAGAAGCAACTTGCTAGAAAAGTGAAATTTTCAAGTAACTGGAAAAAATTAAAAGCAAAGATCACAACATTTCATACGAAAGTTGCCAATATTCGTCATGACAAATTACATAAGATCTCAACACAGTTGAGCAAAAGCCACGCAATCATCGTGCTAGAAGATCTTAAAATTAGAAATATGACGAAAAACAGCAAAGGCAACAGTGAGCAGCATGGAAAAATGGTGAAACAAAAATCTGGCTTAAACCGCGTCATTCTCAATCAAGGATGGGGAATGTTTAAAGAAATGCTGAAATATAAGCAGGATTGGCTCGGCGGTCAGGTTATTTTTGTTGATCCGAAACATACCAGTCAAACGTGTCCGGCGTGTGGTCATCAATCAAAAGATAACCGATTAACGCAGTCTAAGTTTGAATGTGCGAAGTGCGGTTATCAAGATAATGCGGATCATGTTGGCGCATTAAATATTTTAGCGCGAGGTCATCGCGTTCTAGCCTGTGGAGAGATTGACATTAGTCAGCTTGTTGAAGCAGGAACTTGCCTTATGAGTGATCACAAGGCCCCGATGGTTTTAAACTAATCGGAATCCCCCTCCTTTCCTGAACTTGTTCAGGCGCTTGGCGAGGTGGTGGAGGATGTCAACAATTACTATTGAAGGGGTAGAAACGCAAGAGGTTCACGACTTACTTAAAGGTATGAACGCCGATCACGCACAAGGATACCTTTACGCCAAACCACTCGCGTATGACGATTATTTACAGTACTTAAACAGCCAATATAATTTAAAAATGTTAGACTCCCCTTTTTAACATCTTTAGGGGCCAAGTAAAGATGCAAGGCACATTGCGTAAATTAAAATCGAGCTTAACCGAGCCGGTACAATATCACTTACCTGTGGGTGAGCACTTAGTCGACTTAAATGCATTTATAGGCAAAGAGCTAACGCTTACTTTTAGCGGCACAATTTTATGCTCTAGCTGCGGTAAAAAAACCAAAAAAAGCTATTCTCAAGGCCATTGCTTTGTATGCATGCGCAAACTTGCTAGTTGCGATATGTGTATTATGAAGCCAGAAACCTGCCATTACGATCAAGGTACTTGCCGCGAGCCAGAGTGGGGAGAAGAAAATTGCATGATCCCGCATTACGTCTACCTCGCTAATACCTCAGGACTAAAAGTGGGTATTACTCGCCACACGCAAATACCAACTCGCTGGGTTGATCAAGGCGCTACCCAAGCATTGCCTATTTTTAAAGTGCAAACACGGTTGCAATCAGGCTTAGTAGAAGTGGCATTGGCTGAATTTATTGCTGATAAAACTAATTGGCGCAATATGCTAAAAGGCCAAAACGAAGCGCTAGATTTAAAAGCTGCAGCCGCTGAGCTTATTCCACAAATTAGTGCAAAGCTAAATGAGCTAAGCGAGCTATTTGGCGCAACAGCTATTGAACAGCTAGATGAAGACGTAGTTGATTTAAACTTTCCGGTAAGCGAATACCCAACCAAAATCAGCTCGTTTAACTTTGATAAAGACCCGGTAGTAAGCGGTATTTTACAAGGCATTAAAGGTCAGTATTTAATTTTTGAAAAAGGCGTTATTAACATTCGAAAATTCACCTCTTACGAAGTAACCGTAGGCTAAGTGCCGGTTGGTTGAGTGCTCGCAGATAAGCAGTTCAACCGATAAAAATCAAACCATTGCCGCTGCGTTAACGGGTGGCAATAGTAATACCCCTGTATAACATTACACCCTAAGCTAATAAGGTAGTTTTTTTGAGCTAGCTGCTCAACTCCCTCTGCCACTACCATTAAGTTTAAATTGCTTGCCAGTGCAATAAGCGCTGCAACTATTTGGCTATTGCCGTATTCATCAGGGACTTTAGCAATAAAGCTCGCGTCTATTTTTAATGTATCAAAAGGCAGTTTCGTTAAATAACTCAATGCCGAGTACCCGGTACCAAAGTCGTCTAATGCTATATGCACGCCCAGCTTTTTTAGTTGCTGCAACTGCGTTTTAGCCTGTGTAAATGAGCCAATAAAGCTGCTTTCTGTCAGTTCTATTTCAAGTAAACTACCGGGTAAATTATAATGTTTAAGCATAGTGCTAATATTGTTTGCCAGCTTGCCTTGGCTTAAATGACATGCCGATATATTAATTGCTAAGCGCCCAGCCACCAGTCCTTCTTTTTGCCATAGCGTTAGTACTTTACCCGCCTGATTAATAACCCATAAATCTAACCGCACTATCAACCCTAGCTCTTCAGCAAGCGGAATAAATTGCGCGGGCGATATCATTCCCAAATCGGGGTCGTGCCAACGCAATAATGCCTCAACGCCCATAATCTGTTCACTTTTAAGGCATTGTTTTGGCTGAAAATACAATTCAAATTCGTTATTATCTAACGCATGCTGAAAACGACTCATCATGGCTAGGCGCTCTAGCGAGCGAGCATTCATAGAAGGTTTAAATAATTGAAACGAATTACGCCCCACATCTTTTGAGCGATACATAGCAATATCGGCATGCTTTAGCAGTGTTTCGCTGTCTAGGCCATCATCAGGGTAAACAGCCGCGCCAATCGAAGCTGTTACACCTACTTCAACATGGTCTAATTGAAACGGAGAGTTTAAGTTATTTAGTATTTTGTCAGCTAAACTAGCTACTGCATCAATCTTATTTATTTCGCACAGCACTACAAATTCATCTCCCCCTAAACGCGCTAAGGTATCGCCTTCGTTTAAAGTAGCCTCGATACGCGCAGCAACCAGAGTTAATAAACAATCCCCTGCGCTATGGCCTAAACTATCGTTTACTTCTTTAAAGCGATCTAGATCGATAAACATCACCGCCAATAAATGCTGGTCGCGGTGAGCTGCAGCCAAAGCCATTTTGAGCCTGTCGTTAAACAAACGTCTATTTGGTAGGCCCGTTAATTCATCAAAATAAGCCAACTGCACAATTTTATCTTCAGCATTTTTTCGCTCGGTAATATCACTAAAAATTGCCGCATAAATAGCATCTGAATTATTTGGCTCTTTAATTTCAATTATAGTTAACCACTCTATATAAATATCGCCATTTTTTTTACGATTACAAATTTCTCCCTGCCACACGCCCGTTTTGTTGATTGCATCCCACATTTTTATATAAAAGCTTTTATCATGCCGCCCAGAGCTCAATATACTTGGGCACTTACCTATAACTTCATGTTCTTTATAGCCGGTCAATTGGGTAAATGCTGGGTTTACTTGAATAATAGTGCTGTTGCTATGGGTGATCATTATGCCGTCGAGTGATGAATCTATTATTTTATTGGCTAAATATAGGTTTCGCTGCGAGTGCTGTAGGGCTAAATCTCGTTGCACTAATACTTTTTCTAGCTCAGAACAATACGCACTTTCAATTTCATGTATTAAATGTTCGAGTGACAACACGCCTTTAATTTCATCTTTGTCGCTCACCACTAAATGCCGTACTTGGCTATCTAACATTAATTTGTAAGCATCAAACAGGCTATCTTGTGGGGTTATTTTATAAAGCGGCCGACTTGCTAAATCCCAGCACACACTCTGCTCGCTCTGGCGTGTGATCAGTTGTAATAAATCGCGCTGCGTAATAATGCCATGTTCTTTTTGCTGTTGATTAAAAACTAAAATAACTTTTTCGCTGCGTTCACGCATTAGTTTTACCGCTTCATTTACCGCTAATGAGCTAGGTACAATTGTTATGTTTTTAGTGTACTGGTCGTTAATAGTGCGAAACTGTAAGTAATGATCAAGCCCTTGATTGCGCACAATATCTGTAATGCTAATTACCCCACACGGTACGTTGTTGTTATCGGTAACGAGTAAATGCCTTACACCATGCTGATGAAAAGTTAGTGCGGTATCACTTAAAGGCTGCTGGCTAGGGACACTTAAAACCGGGCTCGTCATCACATCTTTAATGCTAGTGCTTGTAACTGCAGGATTGGTAAAGTCGAGTTTTAAACAGTCAGTTTCTGTCCAAACACCTAATATGCGTTGTTGCTGCGCAATAAATATTGCACTGATATTATGTGCCCGCATTAGTTTAACCGCATCAATTAATGGCGTATGCTTGCTACAGGTTATTACCTTATTAGTAAAAATATCACCTACTTTTTGAAAACGGCTACTGTGTGGCATTATTCTACTCCCTAAATTTGCACTAATAAGCGAGTATAAATCGAGCAAATATTCCCCCTTTGATGTAGGACAATAAATAAGCATGTCGTATCCAAAAATTATTATTTATAACAATGAAATTGAGTTAGCTGAGCAGCCTGATGAAGTAGATGATTTTGTATATGCGATGGATGAGCTGCAAAAAAGCAGAATTATTATTTTAGATAGTAAGTATAGTTATACAACATTAAGTGGCGAGCCAAAAACAGCCATTAGTGCCATTGAATTAGCAGATTTAGTGAAAGATTATTTGCTAAAAGAAGGTCAGTGTTGCCTAAGTAAAATTAAGCAGCTAACACCTGAGCAAGCATTTGCGTTACTCATAATCGACTAACGCTTTAACATGTGCAATTGCACTGCGACCCAATGCAGAAAGCGCATACCCCCCTTCTAAATACGACACTATACCGCGGCAATTATGCTGCTCGCTAAAGCGGGCTAATTGCTCGGTTAGCCAGCGGTAATCTTCCTCTACAAACTTTAAACTGGCCATATCATCTTCAAGGTGAGCATCAAATCCTGCGCTAATAAATAACATGTCAGGCTTAAAAGCATTTAGTTTAGGCAGCCATTGCTGCTCAAATACCGCTTTTAAATCGTTACCGTCGCTGGCAATTGGCAAAGGTGAATTAACTAACGTGGTGTTATTTTCAACCACTGTATTGGGATAAAATGGATGCTGAAATAAAGAGCAAAACAAGACGTTTTTATCATCTATAAATATATCTTGAGTGCCATTACCATGATGTACATCAAAATCAACAATAGCAATGCGCTTAACCCCTTTGCTTTGTGCATATTTAACCGCAATAGCAAGGTTGTTAAATACACAAAAACCGGATGAGGTAGTGCGATTTGCATGATGCCCCGGCGGGCGCACCGAGCAAAATGCAGCATCAAGGTTGCCCTCTAGTATTTCATCTACCGCTAAAATACCGGCTCCTACTGCACGCTCAATTGCTTTTAATGAATCGGGACATAACCAAGTATCACCGTCTAAATCGACAAGCCCTTGGGTAGGTATTTTACTTTCAACAGAGCTAACTAATGATTCGTCATGCGCAAGTAAGTAATGCTCTCGTTGCGCTTTAGGCGCTTGCTTTTGCTCAATAGCAATATCTAACCCGCTTGCTAGTAAGCGATCGTTAATGGCATCTAACCGCTCTGGGCACTCTGGGTGATCATCAATCATTTTATGTTTACGACAATGAGGGTGAGAAATAATTGCGGTACGCATAAATGCTCCTAACTGTATCATTAAACATAATATAACAAAGCCACCCGTGGGTGGCTTTGCGACTTTGGTGTATACCCTTTACGCTAGATATAGCAAATTAGGGATAGCAAAAACAGTTATTTTGCTGTTAATTTTAAATTTCTAAAGTCAAAACTAAAGTCGGTTACTTGCGTTGAAACTGCACGCATTTTAGCGTTACTCACTCTATTTTCTGTATTCATATTAAAATTAATAAACGCATCAGCCTCAAGTAGCTTTTCATCCCACTTAACAATAAAAGTATTGCCAGTGTAATGCTCAAGTGAGCCTTTTAAGCCCTTGGTATGCGTAAAATCAATATGTAATTTGCCATCAAGCTGCTCAATAATTACATCGCCGTACCAATTATCGTGCAATGTACCAGTGTAATTAATATTAGGTAGTTGCGGTTGATAATCAGCTGGCGCTGCAGGCTTTGCGTTAGCGTATGCTTTCTCTTTGCTTTCAAAATGCTTTTTAGCTAAGTCTTCAACCCAATCTTTATCTTCAAGCTCAAGCGCATCTTCAAGCACTTCGTGAGTTACTGCCGCTAGCGCACCAAATGCTTGCTGATTACTTAAAATAACAATACCGAGTTTTTTCTCAGGCAGTAATGTAACCTGCGACACCATGCCTAAAATACCGCCACCGTGACCAAGCTTTTTAAAGCCGTGGTAGTCCTCAATACTCCAGCCTAGCCCGTAACCTCTAAACTGCTGATGATACGCCTCAAACGCGCTTTTAGACGCCATAGCCGTTATATGTGGATGCCACATTTGCGCTTGTTGTTTTTCGCTAAATAACTGCTCGCCATTTGGCATTGTGCCACCAGCAAGTTGCGTACGTAGCCATTGGCTCATATCGCTGGCACTTGAGGCTATTGCCCCAGCGCCTCTAAAATCTTCTAGGTAGTTAACAAAAAATGGATGGAGTTGGTTATCCATCGGAATATGCCCCGTTGCCCAGTTTTTATTGCTACTTGGAATGCGCGAAAACCCCGCTCGCGAGTGAGTCATATTTAGCGGCTGTAACATGTTTTTTTCGATGTAATCGTTCCAACTCATCCCAGATACGCGTGCTACCACTTCCCCTGCGGTAACAAACATTAAGTTGTTATACGCATATTGGCTGCGAAAGCTGCTGGCCGGTTTTAAGTATTTTAAGCCTGCTAAAATATCATCAACCGACTTGTCGGTACTTGGCCAAATCATTAAGTCGCCTTGCCCAAGCCCCAACCCACTGCGATGACTCAGCAGATCGCGAATACGCATTTCGCGGGTTACGTATGCGTCATATAGTTGAAATTCTGGCAGGTGATCAATCACTTTATCGTCCCAGCTCAACTTGCCTTCATCAACCAACTTAGCCAGCGCCGCACTGGTAAATGCTTTGGTGTTAGATGCAATGCCAAACAAGGTGTCTTTATTAACCTTATTACCGGTGTTTATATGGGTTACACCAAAACCTTTAGCAAATATCACTTTGTCGTTTTCAACAATAGCAACTGCCATTCCTGGCACATCAAAACGTGCCATGGAGGTTTTAATTACCTGCTCTATTTTATTGGTATCTACCTGTGCCCAGGTACTAAACGTAGCCCCTGCTAATAAAGCAATTGTGGCAAACTTAATTAACTTCATTGTTATCCTTTTTTATTATGATTATTTTTGATGTACTGCAAATTCAATTTCAGCACGCTCTAGGTTACTGTCGCTTTTTTGCGCGCGGTTTAATATTGCATCACTGTATGCTTTTGGAACGCCAGCTTCAAGCGCGCCGCGATGAACGTGTTTAATATACCAGTCGTAGGGTAGCGCTTCACTGTCATGGGTATTGGCAATATAGCAATGAGCGTTAACGTCTTCGCCGCTTAAAAGCTTTACGGTTATATTTACGCAGTCGTAACCTGCACCTTCTATACCATCTAAAATGACTTTTTCGGCATCACTTATTTGATAAACAACCCCATAAACTAACGCATCCTCTGCATCACTTGGGCTAATACTGCACTTACCTGAGCCATCTTTAAAATACATATCAAAGGTTAGCTCATAACCTTGTAATACGGCTGTACCAATGCGCTTAGCATTAGGCAAGCGCGCCAGTAAACGGTGAGACGACATGTTAGAGCCAAACGAAAAATTATAAAGCGACATACCTACTCCTAAAATTAAATAATGTAACTTGGTTTTAAATTACAACACGAATAGCCAAAGCTATTAAAATAAAAAACAAGGTGGCTTTAGGGTTTAATGCATTGGTTAAAAAGCCGCGCCGAAAGGCAAACCAAACGGGCTCTGCTGGCACCGTTTTGTTGGCAATATTATCATTTAGATTTGCCCCCGGTTTGGCTGCTCGCAGTGCTTGCACTCCCAAATAAGCTAAATAGGCACCGGCCAAGTATTTAAGCCCCTTGACATCCTCCCCCACCTCGCTTCGCGCCCGACAAGTCGGGAAAGGAGGGGGATTCCTGTTTCATAGCGTATCGCTTT